>NZ_FOOK01000010.1 GCF_900113175.1 Planifilum fulgidum
ACCGTTTAAGTGAAAGGGGCAAACAACTGTATAAACGACGGAGTCAGACCATTGAGCGCAGCTTCGCTGACGCCAAAGAACTTCATGGGCTTCGTTATGCACGCTACAGGGGGCTTGCCAAAGTCAGAGAGCAATGCCTCCTTATTGCCGTGGCTCAAAACATCAAAAAAATGGCCTTGCTCCTCTCGAAGAGAGGAAAAGGCTTTGTGATCCGCCTAATTTACCAAATCTAATTTCCTTTATCTGTTTATTCCCCATAAACATGCAACCCCTGGCGCTTTTCTTGCGAAAAGAGCCAGGGGGTTTGTCATCAATCTCACCGACCGGAAGGTCGGTGCTTCTTTGTTTCGGGAAAGGGCAAGAACCTGGATTGCGTTCCCGTCCACCGATTGCAGGAGGGGCAGAATGATGCGGGCGGCCATGGAGGTTCCGGATCGGCCGCCTGAGGCATGCAGCGGCTGTTCGGGATACATTCCCGGGCACATGGTGTTTGCTTCTTTGAGCGCCCGGAGAATTTCAAGGAAAATCTCAAAACTTCCGCAGATGAGGGCGGCGGGAACCATACCTGTGCCCGGCGATTGCAGGGCGGAGCGGGTGGCCGTCCTGCCGTCCCGGTCCTCTGGATCGGCGCCCTATGTACCGGACAAAGCGGTTTCAGCCGGGGACAGCCTCTCTCCCCGCCGATTCCTGTTTTCGCCGACGAGTTCCCGATGCACACGGGTTGTCTGTGTCCCGGTTGGTTTCTAAATCCTTTGGGTGGCTTGGCGCAGGTTTAGAAAATTGGAGCGGGAAGAAGGGGTTCTGCGTTTGAAGATTTCGCGCTCCGAGTCCAGGAAGGGACGACTGTCCGGAGGATCGGTTTCAGCATCGCAAACCCAGCGGTTCGGCTCATATACGTCATTTTCCCCATCGCTCACCGCGCAGACCCCTTCCGATTCGCAATACCGGCTGTTTGGAAGACACGAAGGTCACGGCGTCAACCATCTGACAAGGGGGATACCCGGTCCATGACGAAGACAACCCATCCGGAAGTGGCCTGTGTAAATCAGGGCGTCTGTCCAATACGCCGCTGCATCAGGGATCGGTGTTGACGCGGGGCCGCTTCCCGAAGGGAAGGCGATGGAAAAATGGGCGGTTGATTTTGTTGGCATGCATCCGGGGCAGCTTCCATGTGAAGAAAACCAGTAACGGGAATATCGGGAAATGGCAATAAGAGGGTGTCACGCTCTCATTCTTCGCGTTGGGCCGGATAAGCCGGTCAACTTGAGCCGCGGGGGATGCCGGGCCTCTTTTCAATTTTTGTTCGGCGGGAGATGATGTGGAGGTTTTGTGATAATACAACCTTCGACAAAAAAGCTTAAATTGTCCCTTTCCGCTGAAGATGGTATGATTAAACCGAGAGTCAAAGGCAAAGAGCAGGACGGAAAGAGGCCGCATTTGACAAAGGATACCGCGCAGCAGGCGGGGGATGACCGCCGGTTAAGAGAAGGGCGGGTTTGAGGAGGAAACCTCCCCGTTGAATCGCGCCCGTCCGAAGAAGCGGGGCAGGCCGCCCGACTGGCTGATCCGGCTTAAGCTACCGACGGCGGGGCGTTTTCCGGGACGGATCGCCCCGGGGCATCGGTGGGGCGGTATGCCGCCTTCGCCGGAGGAGAAGTGGTGCGCGCGTTGAATATCTTTCCAGGGACAAAAGATGTCCAACCTTGACCAAAAATGTCCCGTGACGTATAAAGGGGAAAAAGTCCATCAATACGGGGGATCGAGGGGAATGGAAAAACGTTACATCGGTGTGGATCTCGGCGGAACCAATATCAAGGTCGGTGTGGTGGACCCGGCGGGGAAGCTGTTGTACAAGACGGAACGGCCCACGCGGGCCGAGGAGGGAACGGAGGCGGTGATCCGCCGCATCACCTCCTGCGCCCGGGAAGCGGCGGAGGCGGCGGGCGCCTCCTGGGACCAGATTGCCGGCGTCGGGGTGGGCCTGCCCGGTTTTCTGGACATTCCCCGGGGGGTTGTCAAGCGGTTGACCAATCTGCCCTGGGAGAACGTTCCGATCCGGGACCTGTTGGAAAAAGCCTGGGAGCGGCCCGTGATGATCGACAATGACGCCAATGTCGCCGCCCTCGGTGAAGCCTGGAGCGGCGCGGGGGCGGGGGTTTCCGATCTGGTCTGCATCACGCTGGGAACGGGAGTGGGAGGCGGTGTGATTGCCGGCGGCCGTCTGGTGCATGGCGTCGGCGGCGCCGCCGGGGAGATCGGGCACATCCGGATGGAGGAAGGCGGCGCCCCCTGCGGATGCGGCCAGCGGGGCTGCCTGGAGACCATCGCCTCCGCCACCGGCATCGTCCGCATGGCAAAGGAAATGGTGGCCTCCGGCCGGAAGACCGCCCTGGCCGAAGCGGCGCGGGCGGGCACCCTCTCTTCCCGGGATGTGTTCCGGGAAATGGAGGCGGGGGATTCCGTCGCCCGGGAAGTGGTCGAGCGGGCGACCGATGCCCTGGCAAGGGCGATGGCCACCCTTTCCGTCGTCCTCAATCCGGCCCGCTTCATCATCGGCGGAGGCGTGGCCCGGGCCGGGGACTCCCTGTTCCGCCCCCTTCGGGAGGCGTACAAGAAGCACGCGCTGCCCTCCGCGGCCGAGGGCGTGTCCATCGTTCCCGCCCAGTTGGGAAACGATGCAGGGGTGATCGGAGCGGCCGGTCTCGTTGCTCGCAGGGGCGATTGAAACATATAATAAAAAGAAGCGGAGGAAGAAGGGGGTGGTGGAGTGGACGCGGGGAAAGGCATCAATCTGGTCGTGATCACGGGCATGTCGGGCGCGGGCAAAACCGTGGCCGTGCAGAGCCTGGAGGATCTCGGGTTTTTTTGCATCGACAACCTGCCGCCCATTCTGCTGCCCAAGTTTGTGGAGCTTTTGGAGCAGTCGAAGGGAAAGCTGCGGAAAGCCGCGTTGGTGATCGATCTCAGGGGCCGGGAATTTTTTTCTTCCCTGTTTGAGTCGCTGGACACCTTGGAGAAGCACCACGGGATTCATTACCAGATCCTTTTCCTGGAAGCCAGCGACCAGGTCCTGGTGCGGCGGTACAAGGAGACCCGCCGCCGCCATCCTTTGTCCCGGGACGGAACGCCCCTGGACGGGATCTTGCAGGAACGGAAATTGCTCGAGGAGATCAAAGGACGGGCCCATCACATCATCGACACCAGCCATCTGAAACCGAACCAGCTGAAGGAAAAACTGGCCGCCCGGTTCGGCCAGTCGGGACGGGAGAGGATGACGGTCACGTTCCTTTCCTTCGGATTCAAATACGGGGTTCCCATCGACGTGGATCTGGTCTTCGACGTCCGTTTTCTTCCCAATCCCCACTATGTGAAATCCCTTCGCCCGCACACCGGAAAGGATTCGGATGTGTACGAGTACGTGATGAAATGGGAACAAACCAAGCAATTCATCGACAAGTTGACGGATCTTTTGTCTTTCCTCCTTCCCCATTATCATCGGGAAGGAAAAACCCAGCTGGTGGTGGGGATCGGGTGCACGGGGGGAAAACACCGTTCGGTGGCCATCGCGGAGCATCTTTCCCGGGTTTTCAGCGAAAGGGAAAGCTGTCGGGTCGCGCATCGGGACATCGATAAGGATGCGTAAATGAGGTGTCGAGGATGAAAGAATACCCGAGGGGGGAATCCCGCCGTCCTCATATCGTGGCGATCGGCGGAGGGACGGGGCTGCCGGTTTTGTTGCGCGGGCTGAAGAAGGCCCCCGTCGATATCACCGCCGTCGTGACGGTGGCGGACGATGGGGGAAGTTCCGGTCGCCTCCGCAACGATATGCAAATGCCCCCTCCCGGTGATGTGCGCAATGTGCTCATCGCTCTGGCGGACACGGAACCCCTGTTGGAGCAGGTCCTGCAACACCGGTTCACCAACGGGGACGGGCTGGCGGGTCACGCGCTGGGCAACCTGATGTTGGCCGCACTGAAGGAGATAACCGGCGATTTCACCCAGGCCATCGAGGAGATGAGCCGCGTGCTGGCCGTCCGGGGACAGGTTTTGCCGGCCAGTTCCCAGGACGTGGTCCTCCTGGCCGAGATGACCGACGGCACCATCATCCGCGGCGAATCGCAGATCCCCAAATCGGGGAAAAAAATCCGTCGCGTCTTTCTTCATCCGCCCCAACCCGATCCCCACGACGACGCCCTCGACGCCATCGCCGGGGCGGACGCCATCGTTATCGGCCCGGGAAGCCTTTACACCAGCATTTTGCCCAATCTGCTGGTGAGGGGGATGGCCGAGGCGATACGGGCATCTTCGGCCGTCAAGCTCTACATCTGCAACGTGATGACCCAACCGGGGGAAACCGACGGTTTCACCGCCTCGGATCACGTCCGGGCGATCTACGATCACGTCGGGGACCGCTTTTTTGACACGGTGATCGTCAACAATGCGGTGCCGCCGCCGTCGATCCGGCGAAAATACGCCGCGAAAGGGGCGGAAACCGTTCTGCCGGATGTCGATCGCCTCCAGAAATTGGGATGTCACGTCATCGCCGACAATCTTTTGCTGTACGGTCGCGATTCCTACCTGCGTCACGATGCGGACCGCCTTTGCCGCCACATCCTCGAACAGGTGCGGGACAGGAAACGCCGCCGCTGCAGCGGATAGAGAAGAGGTGCCCCCATGTCTTCCTTTGCCGCCCAAACGAAAAACGAGCTGGCCCGGGTTGAAGCCCCCCCTTGCTGCCAGAGGGCGGAGCTTTCCGCCCTGGTGCGGATCAACGGAACGATTTCGCTTCACCGCCGCTCCATCGTGTTGGATGTGTCCACGGAAAACGCCGCCATCGCCCGTCACATCTTCACCCTGATCAAGCGATTGTACGGAGTTCACCCGGAGGTTTTCGTCCGCAAAAAGGTTCGCCTGAAGAAGAACAATGTGTACTTCAACCGCCTCACCGCGGATGCCAAGCGGGTGCTGCTCGATCTGAAGATCCTGCAGGAGGGGGAAAGGCTGACGCAGACCGAGGGCATCGACCCCGAACTGATCAAGTCCCTCTGCTGCCGCCGCTCCTATCTGCGCGGGGCGTTCATGGCCAGCGGATCCGTGAACAATCCCGACAGCGGCTCCTATCACCTGGAGATTGTCACCACCTATCAGGATCACGCCGAGGCCATCTGCCGGCTGATGAACCGGTTTCACCTTCACGCCAAGGTGATCGAGCGGAAGAAGGGATACGTGATCTATGTCAAGGAAGGGGACAAGATCGGCGAATTTCTCAGCATCATCGGGGCGCATCAATCCCTTCTCCAATTTGAAGACGTCCGGATCATGAAGGACATGCGCAATTCGGTCAACCGGCTCGTCAACTGCGAAACGGCCAACCTGAACAAGACGATTCAGGCGGCGATGCGCCAGATTGAGAACATCCGATTGATCGACCGGGAGCTGGGTCTGGACCAACTGCCCGCCCGGTTGCGGGAGATCGCCGAGGTGCGGCTGAAGCATCCCGAGATCACCCTGACGGAATTGGGACAGATGTTGCCCAGCGGAAAAGTGAGCAAATCGGCGGTCAATCACCGGCTGCGGAAGCTGGACGAAATCGCCAGGCAGCTGCGCCGCCACACGGAAGGTTAACCGTCCCGGCCACTTCAACCGGGTTCACATAACATTTTGCAAGCACCCAAAGAGGAGGAAAATGAAATGGTGGAAAAGCGCGTTGTCGTCAAATTGCAAACCGGTCTTCATGCCCGTCCGGCCGCCCTGTTCGTCCAGGAGGCGAACAAGTACGCTTCGGAAATTTTCGTCCAAAAGGGAGACAAAAAGGTGAATGCCAAGAGCATCATGGGGATCATGAGCCTCGCCGTGGCGAAGGGAACGGAAATCGTCATTTCCGCCGACGGCCCCGACGCCGAAAAAGCGGTTGAAGCACTCGCGGAAATGGTCAACAAGGAAGAGGTCTAAGAGTTGGAGGAGAGCCGGAAGTGGCGAGAAATGCCATCAACTCCTATGCAGAGATCATGGATTGGATCGAGGATCTGGTTTCGATGGAGACTCTCAAGAAAGCGATCCGGCACGACATCGCGGCATTGTCCGAAGTGAACCTGCTCATGCGCGAACCCATTCACCTGATGTACCTGCGCGCGCTGGACAAAGTGAATCAGCAGCTGCAGGAAGTCCGGAGCAAATTGGGTTCCACGGGCGTGAAAATCGTCAACATCGAACAGAAGGAAGACAGTTGCGAAGTGGTTGTCCGCATCAGCAACAACGATTTTCACTATCCCTTTCTCAACGAGCACATCCGGGCGAAGTGCTCGGAGAAATTCCGCCTCTATTGCCGAATGTAGAGGCGGGACAAGCGCATATCGGCGGGAGCCCTTTAGATTTGTGCGCCTCTTCGGCGCCAATCTTTTTTTTAATATTTTGTGGCGTTTTTTCTTTGGGGGTTGATCTTTTTTCCCTTGAGGGAGCACGATGGAAAAAGGATGAAGGGGAGGAGGGCGTATTATATGCTGAGATTTTTTGTCCATGTTTCCTTCCTGTTTTTTTCGCTGGTGGCTTTAACCGGGGCTTGGATGCGCTATTACCCCTTTGCCCCCGGGACCTCCATCCCTTATTCCCACGTGCTCCACGCCCATTCCCACTTCGCCCTTCTGGGCTGGGCCTTTATGGGCTGCTTTGTGCTTTTTCTGCACTTCTTCTGGGAGCGCATTCGCCATAAAAAGCAGGCCATCCTGGCGGCTTCGGCGATGGCCGGGATTTCCCTGGCGATGTTGTTCGCCTTTTTGTATCAGGGTTACGGACCGCTGTCCATCGCCGTATCCACTTTGCACATTTTTGCGGAGTATTGGGCGGCCTTCATCTTTTACCGGACCGTCAGAGAAAACCCCGCCTTCTCCGAAATCGGGGGGACGTTTATCAAGGGTTCCTTGGCTTTCCTCCTCCTCTCTTCCGCCGGCCCCTTTTCCCTCGCCTTTATCGCCGCCCGCGGAATGAAGGAGACGCCCTGGTACGACATGGCCATCTATTTTTATTTGCACTTCCAATACAACGGGTGGCTTCTGCTGTTTTTGATCGGGATGTTCGTCCTATGGCTTCGGAGAAAAGCGGTTCCCTTTGACGCCGGGGGAACGAAGGCCGCCTTCTGGATGTATGTCATCGCATTGTTTCCGGGGTATTTTCATTCCATCCTGTGGATGGAGCCGGGGAAATTCGTGGAGGGGCTGGCCGTCGCCGCGGGCGTGGTCCAGTTTGTCGCCGTGCTCCTCCTTTTCCGGTCCTTCAGGGGAAGCTGGCGCCATCTCCGAAGGAAGTGTCCCGGTCCGGTCAACGCCGGTCTCCTTTTGACGATGCTTGCGCTCTTGGTCAAAAGCGCCCTGGAGCTGGGTCTCCTCTTGCCGGGATTGACCGACCTCGTCTACGACACCCGGAGCGTGGTGATCGGTTATCTGCATCTCACGCTGCTGGGATTTGTCAGCTTTTTCATCCTGATCCAATACATCATGGCGGGAATCTGGGAGGCGGACAAACAGGCCGTGCATGGGATTTCCGTCTTTTATGCCGGATTTTTGCTGAATGAGCTCCTCCTGTTTATGATGGGTTTGGCGGAATGGATCGAAGCGCCGCAACTTCCCTTCCGTCTGGAAGGGCTCCTCCTGGCCGGCCTGATGCTCCTGGCGGGGATCCTTCTGATGTGGCGGAGCTTCGCCCGGGGCGGTTCCGGGATCTGAAGGGAGAACAGCGGAAAAAGTTATTCATTTTTAGATTTTACTTGTCATTGATCAAGTTTCTTATCTATAATGATCTGGAAAACATGCGAATTGATCTTAATTTATAGGAGGAATGTAAATGTCTAATTTGGCGCTGAAACAGCAGTTGAACCAACACCAGTTGTCGATGGTTCAGAGTGAGATGGAACACAAGATGAAGTCGATGGCGGTCGCATACTTATTGGCCATTTTTCTGGGATATTTCGGTGCGCACCGGTTTTATGTCAGAAAGACGGGCACGGCCGTCACTCAACTGGTGCTCTTCCTCCTCGGGGTTGTGACCGCGATCTTTTTGGTTGGGTTCGTGTTTCTCTTCATTGTCGGGTTCTGGGTTTTAATCGACCTGTTTTTGCTCCATGGCCAAGTAAACCGTTTGAACGAGGAAATTGAACGGGAGATCATTGAGCAGGTGTTGCGCCAAAGCGCGTGAACGATCGGCTGGGAAAAATGAGCGGAGGGCGGCAGATTTCCGCCCTCCGCTTTGTTTTCAGCGACATCAATAGTTGACCGCCTTGTAGGCGTTGATCCGCCCTTTGCTCCAATAGGTTCCCGTTCCGGAAATCCGATCGGCGGTGTTTTCGATGGCCGCCCGGATTTGCGATGCGCTGCGTCCCTGGGCGTCCAGAAGCCCGGCCAGTCCCGCCACGTGGGGCGTTGCCATCGAGGTGCCGGACAGGCTGGCATAGCTGCTGCCCCTGTAGGTGGAGACGATGTTCACCCCCGGAGCGGCGACATCCACCCAGCTGCTGCCGTAGTTTGAGAAGGACGCCTTGTTGTCGTTGCTGTCGGTGGCGGCCACGGCGATGGCGTTGCTGTAGTACGCCGGGTACGTGGGAAGAGACGTGCCGTTGTTACCGGCGGCGGCCACCACCACAACCCCCTTGTTCCATGCGTAGTCCACGGCGTTTTTCAGGGTGGTGGCACCGACCGAAGCGCCCAGACTGAGGCTGATCACGTCGGCGCCGCTGTCGGCGGCGTGGATGATCCCGTTGGCCACATCATCCAGGGTGCCGGATCCGCTGTTGTTCAACACCCGAACGGCATAGATGGTGGCGTTGGGGGCCATGCCGGCAATCCCCCGGCCGTTGTTGGTGACGGCGGCGGCGATTCCGGCGCAGTGCGTTCCGTGTCCGTTGCCGTCATAGGGATCCCAGTCGTCATCCACAAAGTCGTAACCCCGGACGACTTTTCCGGCCAAGTCGGGATGGTCATATTGAACTCCCGTGTCGATGATGGCGATCCAGGTGTCGCTGCTGCTCCTGGTGACATCCCATGCGGCGGGCGCTTGGACCTTCTGGGGTCCCCACTGCTGGCTGGAGAAATAGGTGTCGTTGGGGATCCACTGGATCCTGTAGATATAGTTGGGCTCCGCATACTCGACGTTGGGATTCTTCTCGTATTCCTTGACCGCTTGCTCCACGGATTTGCCTTCGACCTTCACGACGTCGAAGCCGAGCTTCGTGTTGCGGGAGAGGAGCTTTGCCTCTTCACCCTGGTGCACGGTTTTCATCGCGCTGGCAGATGTGCCCTTTTTGAACTTGACAATTACCTGGTCGGGGGCGTAATCGGGCTTGTCCGCCTGAACGGCCGATTCGGCGCCTGCGGCTTGGGGCTGAATCAGGACGACAGCCAGCACCAGCGAGGCGACGATCGCCAACAGTCGCTTCATGGGGCATGACCTCCTCTGAAGAGTGGGGTTTATCATTCACCCCGGAGGGGGAATGACCGGAAGGCGCATGGTTTTCCTGCGACGGATGGGGATCCTGGCGGGACCGCGCTGTCGTTTCCTGAAGGGATGGCGGGGCGGGCTGGCAGGGGGACTGTTGGTGCGTGGAATCGACGGGAGAGACGGTGAAAGCGAATCAAGAGCAAGAGGTTGGATTATCGGTTGTTTGATGGGTGTCGGGATGGAAATCTATAAATATCAGAATCAAATTCCAATAATCATTTTAATATAGCGTCAAGTAAAAATCAACAATAAATACAGAATATTTATCGTGATCTTGCTGTAAAGCGTTAAAATAGAAAAGCTTCCGTTTTCGAGAATTTTATTCTGCCGCATTGCCGCGGGAAATGGGGGATCTGTAGATTTTAGAAAGTGACTGGGTTTTTGTGAAACAACGGTGAAATCCTTTGGCTGAGAAAAAACGGATTTTTTTCGTTTGTGAAAAAATCCGAGGGCGAAGGGGGATTCGCCGCAAAGTTTGCAGGAGCCGGCGGCTTCTGGGAGGTTATCCGGACAGGAGGGCGACCGCACCTTTTCGGCGCGATGGAAGGTGGATCGGGAAGGACAGATTCCCGCCTCTTTGACGGAAAACTCCGAAGCCGCTTTGCCGGCAGCGGGACGGTTTGCATGCCCCTTTTCGGGGGTTCCATCCGGATGCACGCCGTCAAAGTCCCGACGATGAGGGAACTTACTTAAGCAAAACGCGTTTTTTCCCCGCCTACGGCTTGCAGGCGGTGGTGAAGCCGTTGGAAGGGAAGACCCCGTCATCGCGCCCGTCCAAGTTGTCGGCGTGCCGTTCGTTCTGGATCGAGGGAAAGGCGCGGTCCGCAGGCAAGGCGGAGGAATGACCGCTTTTCGGTTCTTCGCCGGGCGGACGGCCACCGATTCATAACCCCGCCATCCCTCGACAAGGAGGGCGGTGAAACGGACGGTGGGCTGACGATCAAAATCTGCTACAGCAGTTTCAGGTTTTCGGGGTGGCGTGCGGATCTTCGGTTTCCCCCCGTCTTTCCTTGGTTTTGGGGCGATTGGATTTGACATTGGTTGTTCAACAAATGCGCTCCTCAATTTGACACAATTCACAGGCGGGTTTGTTGGTGCCTTTACCATGGAGAAGGCGGCAGGCCGAGAGGAGGGGGATGGGCGGGAGGTGATGGGGGTGTCGATTCGCCCGATTCGCATTCGCCTGCGCGCCGTGCCGATGGGGGACGATCTCGCCCTGTTGATCAGCGGCGGGCGGGAGCATATCGGAGCGGTGGCCACGGCGTATCGGGAAGGCGACGGAGTCAAGGTGGAAACGCACGTCCTTCCGGGGCACCGGGAGGGGGAGTTGGCGGCGGAGACGGCCCGCCTGGCGGCCTTATCCCTGAACTGCACCGTTACCGTGGCCATGGGGATTCATCAGGACGAGGCGACGAGGGAGGAAATCGACCACATCGTCGGGACGGTGCGCCGGCTGGTGGAAAAGGAGCTGGGGCGCAGGGGATTTAGGGACGCGGAAAGCCGTTCATGACGACCGGGCAAGCGGTGCCGGTTTTTCCCGGAGAAAAGGCGGGCCGTCCTTTTCGAACCCGGCGGATTTGTGTGATGTCCGTCACGTTTTTGAAGGTGCCTCCTTCCTAAAATAAAGGCAAACGGACAAGGAGGGAAGGGTGATGGACATCGGACCCGGCTGCGGGATGACGGGGTTCGCCGGCGCTTCCGGTCCCCTCTGCACAGGTTTGGAACGGTTGAAGGGAGAACATCCGCCGCTATTGAAGCGGATGGAGGAGTTGGCGGAATCGGCGCGGGGGATTGCCGCGGATGCCGGAGGCGGAAGGTGGAAGGAGGCCCTGCGCTTCCTGGAGGAAAAGGTTCGCTCCTTCACGGCCGATTTGGATCTCCACTCAAGGCGGGAGGAAGAGGTTCTCTTTCCGATGATGGCCCAATATATCGGACGGGAGACGGGACCCATCGCGGTGATGGAGTACGAACACGAACAAGCCAAGGCACGCCTGTCCGCGTTCCTCTCCGAAGTGGAGCGGCTTGACGGTTCCGCCGGGGCGGGGGACGCCCGGAGGATCGCCGGCGAGGTGGAGGCGGCCGTGCGGATTTTAATGGATCATTTTATGAAGGAGGAAAACGTGCTCTTTCCGATGGCGGAGCGCATCCTGTCCGAGGCGGAAAAGGAAGAGCTGATGGAGAGGATTCAGGCGATTTGACCGAAAGCAGGCGGCGCATCCCGCCGGGGGTGCGCCGCCTGCCATTGACGGGGCAGTCAGAGGACGCACACGTTGCCGGGGCAGCGGCCGTCACAGTGGCAAAACTCTCGGAGTCGGTTTAAATCGTGGATGATCAGCCTGCCGGACCGCATGCTGAGGATGTTTTCCCTTTTCATCCTGCTCAGCATGCGGTTGACGCTTTCCCGGGTGGCGCCGATGAAGTTGGCGAGATCCTGATTGGTCAGCCGCGTGGGGATCAGGATGCCCTCCTCGGTCTCTCTGCCGCAGGTGTTGCAGAGGCGGATCAGGGTGGAAGCGAGCGCCCCGGTTTTGCCGTACACCAGAAGATCGCGCACCTTGGTTTCCAGTATCCGCTGGTTGACGGAGAGCCATTGGATGAACCGGAGGGCCAAATCGGGGTGGCGGAGCATCAGCGCCTCCAGCTCTTCCTTGCGAATGACGCCGAGGAGCGCATCCGTCAAGGTGACGGCGTTGCTCCACTGAAAGGGGGGCGAGAGTGTGCAGGGGTCGCCGACCATGTCGCCGGCGTACTTGAGGGAGAGGGCGATTTCCTCCCCGCTTTCGGTGTTGTTGAAAATCTTGACGATCCCCTCGTGGATGAAGTAGAGGTAATCGGCCTGTTCCTTGTCCTGGAACAGATTGGTGCCGCTTTGCACCCTCTTGGGGGTCATCAGGGAACTCAGCCGCTTCAGCTGCTCCGGTTGGAAATAGTCGACAAACCGACGGGCGGACAGAGCGGTCATGTGGAACCCTCCTCTCCGGCATTTTGCGCGTGGAGAAATTTGATGAAGGTTTTGCGAAACTGTGATATTTGTCACGATCAAGGAACAGGTCCTGGGGTACGATGGGAAACAGAACGGACCCTGCGGCACGGCGAATGCACATTTTGGGGACTGGGGGTTTTATGATGAAACCGATTCTTCCGAGGGAACACGGCGGATGGGCCATGGTATCCGTTCCCTTTCTTCTGGGCATGTTCGTGGGTGGGCCCCAGTGGATGCATCTCCCGCTGTTTTTCGGTTGGTTGTTGTTTTACTTGGCGGCCTACCCCTTCCGCCTGGCGCTGATGCGGCGGAAAGATCGGCGGGACTTTGTCCGCTGGGCGCTGATTTATTGGGCTCTGGGGATGGTTTTTCTGATTCCCCCGCTCGTCTCGGAGCCGTCGCTGCTCTGGGCGGGGCCCGTGTTGGTCGCGCTGTTTTGCGTCAACGGGTGGTATGCGTCCCGGCGCAACGAGCGTTCCTTCATCAACGACCTGTGCGCCATTCTCGCCTTTTCGGTCGGCGGCGCGGCTTCCTATGTGGTCGGGGCGGGGACGTGGGACGCCATGACTCTCTGGGTCGCGGTGACGTGTGTCCTGTACTTTTTGGGGAGCGTCTTTTTTGTCAAGTCGGTGTTTCGGGAGCGCAAGAACGCGGGTTGGTTGAACGCCTCAAAGGGTTACCACCTGTCGCTTTTGATCTTTGCGGCCCTCCTGGAACCCTGGTTTGTCCTTCCCTATGCTTTCCCGACCGTCAGGGCCTTTGCGTGGGGCGGCAAAGCGATCCGGCCGGTCAAGGCGGGAGTCATCGAAATCGTCGGCTCCGTCCTTTTCCTCGCGTTTTCCGTCATCGCCTTTTTCGCCACTCGTCCGCCCACGATTTGAGGGCTTCCACATCCTTGAGAACGATAAGGTTTCGGTTCATCTCCAACACGCCGCGGCGGCGAAGGTCGTTGAGCATGCGGTTGACGCTCTCGCGGGTGGTTCCCGCCATGGCGGCCAGATCCTGGTGCGTGACGGGAAGATGAAGCACCACCGCCCCGTCCCGGTCGGTTCCGTGGGCTTCGGCCAGACGCAGGAGGATGGAGCAGATGCGGTGGCGCACATCCTGAAAGGTGAGTTCCTGCAGCTTTTCCTGCAGTTCGCGGATTTTCGCCCCCATAACCCGCAGCACCTTCACCGCGATGGTGGGCGTGGACAGCAAAAGTTGCTCGAAGGAATGAATGGGAATCGCGAAAACGCGGGTGGGTTTGACGGTTTCGGCGTTGGCGGGGTAGGGACTCTGGTCGAAGAAGCCCGTGTGGGGAAACATGTCCCCCTTCGTCAGCAGGGAGACGATCTGTTCGTTTCCGTTGGCATCCACCTTGAAGGCCTTGACGAGTCCGTCGACGATGAAGTAGACGGCTTCGCGCGGGCTTCCCTCCGCGAAGATGAGGTTTTTTTTCGGAAAGGAGCGCGGGATGGCGATGGCGGCGATCCGCTTCAGTTCCTCGTCGGTAAGGTCGCGAAACAGCGGCACGTTCCGGAGAAGAGGGATCAGTTGAGACACGTCCATCACCCCGATGAAACAGATTTGGGCAGGGGGCAACGCTCGGCGTCGAAGGATTTTGGCTGAAGGGCAGATGTCCGTTCATGGCGAGGTGCTTGGTTTCATTGTACCCCAACCCTCCGGGGGAGAGTGTGACGAACTTCATACCGCATTTCCAAAGACTTTGTTACGTTGTGAACAAACAGGGTTTTCTTGCCGCGGCGCCGTTATCCCTTTAAAGGAGGAAGCCGTTGATGGATTTTCAGCAATCCCCCTTTTTGGTCATTTGGGAAGTGACCCGTGCCTGCGCCCTCAAATGCCTTCACTGCCGGGCGGAGGCGCAATATCGCCGCGATCCCCGCGAGCTGACGACGGAAGAGGGGAAAGCCCTGATCCGGGAAATTCGCGATTTGGGCGCTCCCTTGCTGGTCTTCACCGGCGGCGATCCGCTGATGCGGGAGGACCTCTTTGAGCTGGCCGAATACGCCAAAGGACAAGGACTGATCGTTTCGCTCACGCCCAGCGCCACTCCGCGGGTGACGGAGAAGGCGATGCGCCGGGCCATGGAGGTGGGGCTCGACCGGTGGGCCTTCAGTCTCGACGGATCGACAGCGGCGATCCATGACGCTTTCCGCGGCACCTCCGGGTCCTACGATTTGACCATGCGCGCCATCGGCATGTTGCGCAAACTGGGGATGCCGCTGCAGATCAACACCACCGTCAGCCGGTACAATCTCGCCGATCTGCCCAACATCGCCCGTTTGCTCGAAGGAATGGGCATCGTGCTTTGGAGCGTTTTTTTCCTCGTGCCCACCGGCCGCGGCAAGGCGGATGACATGATCACCGCCGACGAGCATGAGCGGGTTTTCCACTGGCTGGCCGATCTTTCCGAGCGCGTTTCCTTCGACATCAAGACGACGGAGGCTCCCCCCTACCGCCGGGTGGTGATGCAGCGGGGAAAAGGCCAAGTTTTCGGAGCATCCGACGTTCCCCCGTGGGCGGCGGGGCGTCAGCGGCAACTGCGGGCGCCGCGCGCCGTCAACGACGGCAATGGATTCGCCTTCGTTTCCCACATCGGCGACGTGTATCCCAGCGGTTTTTTGCCGATCGCCTGCGGGAACGTGCGGGAGCGCTCCCTATCGGAGATCTATCGGAAGCACCCGACCTTTGTCGCCCTGCGCGACCCGGAGCGGCTGAAGGGGAAATGCGGGGTGTGCGAGTTCCGTTTCGTCTGCGGAGGCTCCCGGGCCCGTGCCTACGCCGTGACCGGCGATCCCCTGGAAAGCGATCCGACATGCGCCTATGTGCCCCGGCGATGGTCGCGGCGGGCGGCGGTGGATTCCCCCTGAACAACCTCCTCTGCCTGTGCCGTCATGCCGGGTGCGGGGCCGACCGCGTTCCGCCGAGGCCGATCGGGGCCTCGTTTCGGGCGGAGGCCGGTTTCCGATCGCCATCCTGGCGGGGACGGGGTGAGGGCATTCTTGATGAACGCCTGGAAGAAAGACCTTTGGCATCAGAAAACCCGGCCGTGAACGGCCGGGTTTGGAGCGCCATCCAGGGTGATCACGGGCGCTTCGGGGGATGGTCGAGCACCTTGTCGATGATTCCGTATTCCTTGGCTTCCTCGGCGGTCATGAAATAATCGCGGTCCGTGTCCTTTTCGATTTTTTCCAGCGGCTGGCCGGTGTGTTCGGACAGCAGCCTGTTCAGTCGATCCCGCAGCCGAAGGATCCGCTTGGCCCGGATCTCGATGTCCGTGGCCTGTCCCTCCGCCCCGCCCAGGGGCTGGTGAATCATCACTTCGCTGTTGGGAAGGGCAAAGCGTTTTCCCTTGGCACCTGCGGAGAGCAGGAAGGCCCCCATGGAAGCGGCCAAACCGACGCAGATGGTTTGCACGTCGGGTTTGACATGTTGCATCGTGTCGTAGATGGCCATGCCCGCGCTGATGGATCCGCCGGGGGAGTTGATGTACAGATAGATGTCCTTGTTCGGATCTTCGGCGGCCAAAAAGAGGAGCTGGGCAACCACGAGGTTGGCCACCTGGTCGTTGATGGGGGTGCCCAAGAGAATGATCCGGTCCTTGAGAAGACGGGAGTAGATATCGTAGGATCGTTCGCCGCGACTGGTTTGTTCAATGACGATGGGAATCAGTGTAGACATGGGTTGCTTCCTCCTTGGGGTGAAGTGAGGCTGAGACAAACCCTGCGCGTAAGGGGATGCCCTTCGCCCGCCCCGTCCGGGGCGTCGATCGGGTAGCTTTTTTCCCGCTTTGTCATCGCCTCACTATCATCATATCGCTAAAGATCAAAAAAGGTCAAGATTCAATGAAACAAAAAGACAAGCGGCAGCCGATCGATCGGCTGCTGCTTTGCTCCAATGTGGTGCGCCTACCAGGATTCGAACCTGGGCACCTGGTTCCGGAGACCAGCGCTCTATCCCCTGAGCTATAGGCGCATGCCGTAACCTTTGACGGGTAACATTATAGCGGATCTCGGGAGAAAATGCAAGGGGAAATTTATTGCCGGGAGAATTCCCCCTGCCATGTATTATTTTATCCAACCTCGCCCTTTTCATCAAGGGGTTCCGGGGAGGCTTCCGCCGGCGGGGTTCATCGGTGGACGGTCCGCCGGGGCGAAAAGGCGTTTCAGAAGAATCGGCGGGGGAATGTGACGGTTTTTGTGGTAAAATGAAAGATGAAACGCACAGCGGACCCGCGGTTTCCGGCCGGCGGCGCCGAAGAATGTGGACATGGCCGCCCGGCTTCATCCCGGGGAATTTCAGCGGCGGGATTTTTCCTCAAGTCGAAAAAGAGCGAATAATCAATCCGGATGTCGGTTGAACGGATGCCGAACTCGCGCGGAGGTGGGAAAGGTGGCCTTGCAAATCAGTTACGGTCTGATTCAGGAGCAACGGATGAAACTGGTGATGACGCCGGAACTGCGGCAGGCGATCCAGTTGCTCCAGCTCTCCGCGGCGGATTTGGAGCAGTATATTCAGGAGCAGTTGGCGGAAAATCCGGTGTTGGAAATTGCCGAATCGGGCGAAGAAGGGGGAGGGGAGGCGGACATTTCCCTGCTGAACGCCGATCCGGCGGAATGGATGGCGTACGTCCGGGACGGCGGGAGGAGGGAACGGGGAGTCTCCGATGGGGAGGCGGAAAGGTTTTCCTTCGAAAATTTGGCGGCTCCGTCGGAGTCTCTGGCGGAGGCGTTGGAGTTCCAGCTTCGCTTCCTGCCGCTGGACTCCGTCACCCGGACCCTGTGCCTCCACTTGATCGGAAATCTGGACGACAGCGGGTATCTGAGGATCGATGCCGCTTCCCTGTGTAAACGCTTTAATGTGGACTTGCAGGCCTTTGATCGGGCTCTCAAGGTGCTTCAATCCCTGGAACCGGCGGGGGTGGGCGCCCGTTCCCTGTCGGAGTGTCTTCGGCTTCAGTTGCTGCGGGAGGATCCCCCGGACGAGGTGGCCCTCAGGATCGCCGAAAGCCACCTTCCCGACGTGGCGGAGGGACGGATTCGCAAGATCGCCCGTCAATTGGGCTGTGATATTCGGCGTGTGCAAGAGGCGATCGACCGGTTGAAGCGCCTGAATCCCCGGCCGGGAATGGCCTATGCCTCCTCCGCACCCCATTATGTGTTGCCGGATGTCTGCGTGGAGCGGGTGAACGGAGAATACGTGGTCCTGGTCAATGAGGGGTTTTTGCCCCGTCTCACCGTGAACGACCGGTATCAGCGCATGCTGGCGGACGGCGGGGAGCAGGCCCGCCAGGCGGCGGACTATCTTAGGAACTGGTTTCAGTCGGCGGTTTGGCTCGTCCGGGGGATCGAGCAGCGGCGTCAAACCCTGTACCGGGTGACCCAGGTGATCGTTGAGAAGCAGCGGGCCTTTTTGGATCACGGCGTGGACTGCCTGAAACCGCTCACCCTGCGGGAAGTGGCGGAGGAGCTGGGAATGCACGAGTCCACCGTGAGCCGTGCCACCCAAAACAAGTACGTGCAAACCCCGCGCGGCCTCTTTTCCTTCCGGTATTTCTTCCCTTCCGGCGTCGACTCCAGCTCGGGCGGCGCGTCGGCCAAAAGCGTGAAAAAGCGCATTTCGGAATGGATTTCGGGGGAAGATAAACAAAAACCCCTGTCGGATCAACAGATCGCCGACCTTCTCCGCGCAGAAGGGATTCGGATCTCCCGCCGGACCGTGGCCAAATACCGGGAAGAGCTCGGGATTCCCTCCTCGATGGCCCGGCGGAGGTACGACGGTTGATCGCCCCGTCATCCGGTTTGTGACAATTCGGGGAACCTTTGTCCGGGAAGCGGCACCGGCGCTTTTCCGCACCTTGTCAGCTCTGGGGCCATCGGCTACAATGAAAGTGGAGCCGCGATTCCTTTTCTTTTGCCCTTGTTGGGACGTATTTTGTTATACAGGGACATGAATTGTCCCGATATGAAAAGGTGAGATGATGAAGTCGCTGTTGGATCTGCAAAAAAAATTGTTGCCCGACATGCTGGAGGTGATGCGCAAGCGTTATGAAACGCTTCGGCACCTGCAGCTGATGCAGCCGGTGGGACGACGGAGTCTTGCGGCGGCCATGGGAACGACGGAACGAATCCTGCGGGCGGAGGTGGATTTCCTGAGGATGCAGGGGCTGGTGCATGTCGACCCCCTGGGCATGCGCGTCACCCAACAGGGCGCCGAATTGCTTGCGGAAATGGAGCCCCTGATCAAGGAGCTTTTCGGACTGACGGAACTGGAGGAGATGCTTCGGCGCCGCCTGGGGCTGCGGCGCGTGATCATCGTCACCGGTGACGCCGATCAGTCCGAATGGGTGAAAAAGGAGATGGGTCGGGCGGGGGCCCGCCTGCTCCGGGAGGAAGCCCGTCCCGGTCAGGTGGTGGCGGTGGCCGGCGGGACCACTGTCGCGGCGGTGGCCGAGATGATGGCCCCGAGTCCGCAGCTGAAGGAGACCACCTTCGTGCCCGCCCGAGGCGGCTTGGGGGAGGCGGTGGAGCTGGAAGCCAACTATATCGCTTCCCTCATGGCCAAGAAGACCGGGGGGAGTTACCGCCTCATGCATGTTCCCGACCAGCTGAGCGAAGAGACTTACCGCACGGTGATCCGGGAACCGCACATCCGCGAGGTGTTGGAGCTGCTCAAGACGGCCCGGATCGCGGTGCACGGAATCGGCGGCGCCATGGAAATGGCCGCCCGGCGCAAATCTTCTCCGGAGCTGCTGCGCCACCTCCGGGAGACCGACGCGGTGGGCGAGGCCTTCGGATACTACTTCAACCGCCGGGGGGAAATCGTCCACAAGATGAAGACGGTGGGCATTCAGCTGGATGATCTGCAGCGGATGGAGCGGATCATTTCGGTGGCCGGAGGAGCCAGCAAGGCGGACGCGATTGCCGCGTTTTGCGCGGTCGCCTGCAGGGACACACTGATAACCGATGAAGGGGCGGCCCGGGCCATTCTGGCCAGTGAATCTTGAGGTCTCTTTGCAAAAAACTTTTCGGATGGAGGGTGAATGCGATGGCCAAGACGAAAATCGGCATCAACGGTTTTGGTCGGATCGGACGGAATGTGTTTCGCGCGCTGATGGATCATCCCGAACTGGAAGTGGTGGCGGTCAACGACCTGACCGACGCGGGCACGCTGGCCCATCTGCTCAAATACGACTCGGTTCACGGCCGCCTGGAAGCGGAGGTGAAGGTGACCGACGAAGGCTTTTCGGTGAACGGCCGCACCGTGAAGGTGATGGCGGAGCGGGATCCGGCCAATCTTCCCTGGGGAGATCTCGGGGTGGATTTGGTGGTGGAGTCGACGGGTCGGTTCCGGAAGCGGGAGGATGCGGCCAAGCATTTGCAGGGCGGAGCCAAGAAGGTGATCATCTCGGCCCCGGCCAAGGACGAAGATGTGACCATCGTGATGGGAGTAAATGAGGACAGCTACGATCCCGCCAACCATCACATCATTTCCAACGCCTCCTGCACCACCAACTGCCTGGCGCCGGTGGTGAAGGTCCTTCACCGGCAATTCGGGGTGCGCCGCGGACTGATGACCACGGTCCACTCCTACACCAACGACCAGCAGATCCTCGACCTGCCCCACAAGGATTTGCGCCGCGCCAGGGCCGCCGGGATGTCGATCATTCCGACGACGACGGGGGCCGCAGCGGCCGTGGCCAAGGTGCTGCCGGAGCTGAAGGGGAAACTGAACGGTTTTGCCATGCGCGTTCCCACCCCCAACGTTTCCGTCGTCGATCTGGTGGCCGAACTGGATCGGGAAGTGACGGCGGAGGAGGTCAACGAAGCGCTGCGCCTTGCGGCGGAAGGGGAGCTGAAGGGAATCCTCGGCTACACCGACGAGCCGCTGGTGTCCAAGGACTTCAACGGCGATCCCCGGTCCTCCATCGTCGACGGGCTTTCCACGATGGTGATGGACGGAAACATGGTGAAGGTGGTCGCCTGGTACGACAACGAGTGGGGATACTCCAACCGCGTGGTCGACTTGGCCGCTTATATTGTCAAGCGGGGTCTCAATGCCTAGAATATGAGAAGAAACGGAGGAGAGGTCTTCTCCTCCTTCTCATGTGCGGAGGGAGATGGATTTCGTGAAAAAGAAATCGATCGCCGATGTGGACGTCCGGGGAAAACGCGTGTTTTGCCGGGTGGACTTCAACGTTCCCCTGGAAGGGGGACGCGTGGCCGACGACACGAGGATCCGCGCCGCCCTTCCCACAATCCGTCACCTGACGGAGAGGGGAGCCAAGGTGATCCTCGCCAGCCATCTGGGCCGGCCGAAGGGGCAGGTGAAGGAGGAGCTGCGGCTCACTCCCGTGGCCGGGCGTCTGTCGGAACTGCTGGGAAAACCGGTGGACAAGGCGGACGAAGTGATCGGCCCCTCGGTGACGGAACGGGTGGCCCGATTGGAGGAGGGGCAGATCCTGCTCCTGGAGAACGTCCGCTTCCATCCCGGTGAGGAGAAAAACGATCCCGATCTGGCCAAGGCCTTCGCCGATCTGGCCGATCTGTACGTCAACGACGCCTTCGGGGCGGCGCACCGGGCCCATGCCTCCACGGAGGGAATCGCCCGGCACCTGCCCGCCGTGGCCGGCTTTTTGCTGCAGCGGGAGCTCGAAGTGCTGGGCGAGGCCCTGGAGTCGCCGGAGAGACCCTTCACGGCGATCATCGGCGGAGCCAAGGTGAAGGACAAAATCGGCGTCATCGAAAACCTGCTGAACAAGGTGGACAATCTGCTGATCGGCGGGGGCTTGTCCAACACCTTCATCAAGGCCCAGGGGCATGAAGTGGGCAAATCCCTCCTGGAGGAAGACAAAGTGGATCTGGCCCGCCGGCTGATCGAACAGGCCGGGGAAAAGGGAGTCCGCCTGCTGTTGCCGGTCGACGTGGTGGTGGCGGACCGGCTGGAAGAGCCCGAAGACATCGCCGCGGTGGCGGTGGAGGCGATTCCTTCCGACCGGATGGCGCTCGATATCGGGCCGAGGACCCGGGAGCGGTTTGCCGAGGTGATCCGCCTGTCCAAGCTCATCGTGTGGAACGGGCCGATGGGCGTCTTCGAGCGGGAGCCCTTCGACGAGGGAACCAACGCCGTCGCCCGGGCCCTGGCGGAGACGGAGGCCAAAACCATCGTCGGAGGCGGCGATTCCGCGGCGGCCGTTGAGAAGTCGGGGCTGGCGGATCGCATCGATCACATATCCACCGGCGGCGGGGCTTCCCTGGAGTTGATGGAGGGGAAAGAGCTGCCGGGCGTGGCGGCGCTGGACGACCGGGATTAATTCACAGAAAGGGGGACCGCCGATGCGCATTCCCGTCATCGCAGGAAACTGGAAAATGCACAAGACTGTCAAAGAGGCGCTGTCCTTTTTGAGCACCCTCCGCTCCGAGCCCTTGCCCGGCAATGTGGAAACGGTGATCTGCGCCCCTTACCCCTCCCTTCCCGCGCTGGTCGAGGCGGCGGAGGGAAGCGGCATCGGCATCGGGGCGCAGAACCTGCACTGGGCCGAAGAGGGGGCGTACACCGGCGAGGTGAGCGCCCGGATGCTGACCGACATCGGCGTCCGCTACGTCATTATCGGCCATTCCGAGCGGCGGACGTATTTTGCCGAGACGGACGAGTCGGTCAACCGGAAAGGGAAGACCGCCCTCAAACACGGTCTGGTGCCCATCCTCTGCGTCGGCGAGTCGCTCGAGGAGCGGGAAAGCGGAAAAACGAAACACGTGGTCCGGGAGCAGGTCGTGCGGGCCCTGGACGGACTGGCATCGGAGGAAGTGAAGGGATTGATCGTCGCCTACGAACCGGTTTGGGCCATCGGGACCGGGCGGGCGTCCACGGCGGAGGATGCCGGCGAGGTGATCGGATTCATTCGCCGGACGGTCGCCGACCTGTACGATCAGCAGGTGGCAGGTGAGGTGCGCATTCTGTACGGCGGGAGCGTGAAGCCGGGCAATATCGGGGCGTTCCTGGCCGAAGCCGACATCGACGGAGCCCTGGTGGGGGGAGCCAGTCTGGATCCGGAGTCGTTCCGGCAGCTGGTCGCTGCCGCGGCAGGGAGGGAGAACGGATGAGCGGGCGCAAAAAACCGGTGGCTTTGATCATTCTGGACGGCTTTGCCCTCCGGGATGAGACCCACGGGAACGCCGTCGCCCAGGCGAAAAAGCCCAACTTTGACCGCTACTGGTCCCGCTATCCCCACACCCTTCTTCGGGCCAGCGGCGAGGCCGTCGGCCTGCCGGAGGGACAGATGGGCAACTCCGAAGTGGGCCACCTCAATATCGGCGCCGGCCGGATCGTCTACCAGGATCTGACCCGGGTGACGAAGGCGATCCGGGATGGGAGCTTTTTTGAAAACGAAACCTTCCTCGGAGCCATCCGCCACGTGAAGGAGCACGGAAGCAAGCTGCACCTTTACGGCCTTCTGTCGGACGGCGGGGTTCACAGCCATATCGACCACCTGTTCGCCCTCCTGGAACTGGCGGCTAGGCAGCAGGTCTCCGATGTGCTGGTCCATGCCTTTTTGGACGGGCGGGATGTGGCGCCCGACAGCGGCATTCATTACATCCGGCAGCTGCTCGCCAAGATGGAGGAGTTGGGGACCGGGCGGCTTGCCACGGTTCAGGGGCGGTATTACGCCATGGATCGGGATCGCCGCTGGGACCGGACGGAAAAGGCTTACCGGGCGATGGTCTACGGAGAAGGTCCCAAATACCGGGATCCCGTCCAGGCAGTCAAGGAATCCTATGAAAAGAGCGTCTATGACGAGTTTGTGGTGCCCACGGTGATCGTCGATGAGAGGGACCGGCCGGTGGGGCTGATCGAGGACAACGACGCCGTGATCTTCTACAACTTCCGCCCCGACCGGGCGATTCAGATTTCCCTCGCTTTCACCAACGAGGATTTTCGCGGCTTTGACCGGGGACCCAAACGGCCGAAAAACCTGTATTATGTCTGCCTCACCCATTTCAGCGAGACGGTGAAGGGGTATGTGGCCTACCGCCCGACGGATCTGGACAACACCCTCGGCGAGGTCCTGTCCCAACACGGCCTGCGCCAGCTGCGCATCGCCGAGACGGAGAAATACCCCCATGTCACCTTTTTCTTCAGCGGAGGCCGGGAAGAACCTTTTCCGGGAGAGGACCGGATTCTGATCAACTCGCCCAAGGTGGCCACCTATGACCTGAAGCCGGAAATGAGCGCCTACGAGGTGACCGACGCGCTCCTGAAGGAGATCGAGGCGGAGAAACACGACGTGATTGTCCTCAATTTCGCCAATCCGGACATGGTGGGCCACTCCGGCAAGCTGGAGCCGACGATCCGGGCGGTGGAAGCCGTCGATGAATGCCTGGGCCGGGTGGTGGAGGCGGTGCTCGCCAAGGGAGGCGTTGCCGTCATCACCGCCGACCACGGAAACGCCGACATGGTTCTGGATGAAGAGAACCGGCCGCACACGGCCCACACCACCTTCCCGGTGCCCTTCATCGTCACGGACGAAGGTGTGAAGCTGCGGGAAGGCGGCATTTTGGCGGATATCGCTCCGACGATCCTGCACCTGCTCGGCTTGCCCCAGCCGAAGGAGATGACGGGGCGTTCCATCGCCCTCTGAGTCCGGGGTATCAAAACTTGCGGCAGATCGACGCGGACAACCTTATGGAGGGAGGATCCAAATCCATGACGACGATTACCCACGTGCTCGCCCGGGAAGTGCTGGATTCCCGCGGAAATCCCACCGTGGAGGTGGAAGTGTACCTGGAATCGGGGGCCCGGGGCCGGGCGATCGTCCCGTCCGGCGCCTCGACGGGCGCCCATGAGGCGGTGGAGCTGCGGGACGGGGACAAGGAGCGCTACCTGGGCAAAGGGGTGCTGAAGGCGGTTCAAAACGTGAACGACGTGATCGCTCCCAAGCTGGAGGGAATGGACGCCCTGGAGCAGGTGGCGATCGACCGTCTGCTGATCGACCTGGACGGCACGCCGAACAAGGGGAAACTGGGCGCCAACGCCATCCTGGGAGTATCCATGGCCGTCGCCCGCGCCGCCGCCGAGGCCCTCGGAATGCCCTTGTACGCCTACCTGGGGGGCTTCAACGCCAAGGTGCTGCCCGTGCCGATGATGAACATCCTGAACGGCGGGAAGCATGCCGACAACAATGTGGACATCCAGGAATTCATGATCATGCCCGTGGGGGCGAAGTCCTTCGCCGAAGGGTTGCGGATGGGCGTGGAGGTGTTCCACAGCCTGAAATCGGTCCTGAAGGAGAAGGGACTGGCCACCTCGGTGGGGGATGAAGGGGGCTTTGCGCCCAACCTCTCCTCCAACGAAGAAGCCCTCCAGACGATCGTGTCCGCCATCGAGCGCGCCGGATACCGGCCCGGGGAAGACGTCCGGCTGGCCATCGACGTGGCCTCCACCGAGTTGTACCGGGACGGAGCCTATCATCTGGCGGGCGAGGGCGTGACCAAAACGGCCGATGAGATGATCGCCTATTACCGGGAGCTGGTGGAGAAGTACCCGATCGTCTCCATCGAGGACGGATTGGCCGAGGACGATTGGGAAGGATGGAAGAAGCTGACGGATGCCCTGGGCGGAAAGGTTCAGCTGGTGGGGGACGACCTGTTCGTCACCAACACCGAGCGGCTGTCCCGGGGAATCGAGGCCGGCGTGGGCAATTCCATCCTGATCAAGGTGAACCAGATCGGCACCCTGACCGAAACTTTCGATGCCGTGGAGATGGCCAAACGGGCCGGATACACGGCGGTCATCTCCCATCGCTCCGGCGAGACGGAGGACACGACCATCGCAGACATCGCGGTGGCCACCGGTGCGGGTCAGATCAAGACCGGCGCTCCTTCCAGGACCGATCGGGTCGCCAAGTACAACCAGCTCCTCCGGATCGAGGAAGAGCTGGGCGCCAGCGCCCGGTATCCGGGAGCTGCGGCCTTTTACAATCTGAAGGGTTGACGGGCCTCGCGCCGGGAGGGGATGCGATGCCGCGGGATGGCGCCCGCGGATGCATCCCCTTTTTTTCGCGGTTGCAAACCTTCCGGCCCTTGTGCTACATTTACTTAAGTGGAAGTGTGGGCGGAGGTGGATAAACCGTGGAACTGGCGGCAAAAATTTTGCTGGCGATCGTCAGCATCGGTTTGATTGTCGTCGTCTTGTTGCAGTCGGGAAAAAGCGCCGGACTGTCCGGGGCCATCGCCGGCGGTGCCGAACATCTGATGGGGAAGGCCAAGGCGCGGGGGATCGACGCCCTGCTCCACCGGATCACGGTGGTGTTGGCAACCCTGTTTATCCTCTTGACGCTGTTGGTCGGTTACTTCGTCAAGTGAAGAGGGATCTGTGCAGCGAGGGCTTTCCTTGCTGTTTTTTCTTTCAGGCCGTAAGCGGGCCGGCCGGGGAGAAGGGGGACGTTCCAAACTTTCCGGCCATGAAAGGACGGGGGCGTGCCGTTTGCCGGGGCGGGGCATTTGACGGCATCCCCCTCTTTTTTTCCGGGCCCTTTTGATTTGCCCGTCACGGCCCTTGCCTTTTGAAGGGACGGACCGGGATGTGGTAAAATTGTCCAGATCGCCCGCTCAGGCACCGGAGGCGGCCGTTGCGTTCCGACGGCCGACCGCTTTCCGGATGGAACATGGCCAATCCCGGGAAAAATAATAATGCAAATATGGGAGGCGGCTCATGAAAATCGTTCGTCGTTCGCCGGAACCTTTTTTTTATCCGGGCGGAGAGGTCGGGCTGCTGCTGGTGCACGGTTTTACCGGCACCCCGGCGGAGCTGAGGCCGATGGGAGACTTTTTCCGAAAGCAGGGGCTGTCCGTCCATGCCCCCCTCCTCCGGGGTCACGGAACCTGTCCGGAGGAATTGGCCCGGACCACCTGGAAGGACTGGCGGGAAAGCGTGCTTCAGGCCCACGACCGGCTGCGCCGGGAGGCGGGCGTGCGCCGCTTGTTCGCCGCGGGGCTGTCGATGGGCGGACTGTTGGTGCTGGATCTCGCCCGGCATCGGCCCCTCGACGGAGTGATCTCCATGTGCGCCCCCATTTGGCTGAAGGATCGGCGGGCCGTTTTCGCTCCCCTGGTGCGCTTCTTCAGGCCCTATCTGCCGCGGCGCGAACGGAAGGAAGCGCATATCGAGGAGCACCTGGTTTCCTACGACCGGTTGCCCCTCGCCTCCGTCGGCCATCTTCTCCGCCTGATCCGGCATGTGCGCCGCCGCTTGCCGGAAATCACCGTCCCGGCGCTGGTGATTCAGTCGGAACGGGATGAAACCGTCGAACCCTCCAGCGCCCGGTACATCCTGAAGCACCTCGGTTCAGAGGACAAGGAATTTCGTTCCTACGCCAACTCTTCCCACATCATCACCCTGGACCGGGAACGGGACCGGCTGTTCGCCGACGTGGAAACCTTCATTCGGCGCGTGACGCGAGAGAAAAGCAGAGAGGAGAAGTAGGGTGACCCAGGAACAGGAAATTCTGCGGTTCATGCAAAAACAGGCGTACAAACCGATGACCCTTCAGGAGCTGATGGAAACCTTCGGGATCGGGGAGGACGAGCGGGAGCCATTTCAGCGCCTGCTCGCGGAAATGGAGGCCGAAGGGAAGATCGTGTGCACCCGGTCGAAGCGGTACGGGGTGCCCGAACGGCTCAACCTGGTGCGGGGCACGCTGCAGGGGCACCCCAAGGGGTTCGGCTTTGTCGTACCCGACACCCCCGGAAAGCCGGATGTCTTTGTCCATCCCAACGATCTGAACGGGGCGATGGACGGGGACCTGGTCCTCGCCCGCCTGCACGGTGGGAAGCGGGAAGGCCTCCGGCCGGAGGGGGAGGTTGTCCGCATTCTCAAGCGGGGACGCACTTTTGTGGTCGGAACCTTCACGTCTCCTTCCCGCCACTTCGGCTTTGTCATCCCCGATGACCGAAGGCTTCCCGCGGATATCTTCATCCCCCCGGAAGGGCGGAACGGCGCGAAGGAAGGGCAAAAGGTGGTGGTCCGGCTTCACCACTATCCCGGCGCGCGGCACAGCGCCGAGGGAGTGGTGACGGAGATCCTGGGGCACAAGGATGACCCGGGGGTGGACATCCTGTCCATCATCCGCAAATATCAGCTGCCGGAGGAGTTCCCCGAAGAGGTGCTGCGGGAGGCGGAACAGATCCCCGAAACCATCGATCCGAAGGAACTCGAGGGGCGCCGCGACCTGCGGAACCGGACACTGGTCACCATCGACGGGGAAGATGCCAAGGATCTGGACGATGCCGTTTCCGTGGAACGGCTGCCCAACGGCCATTTCCGCCTCGGGGTGCACATCGCCGACGTGAGCTACTATGTGAAGGAAGGGAGCGCCCTGGACCGGGAAGCCTACCGGCGCGGCTGCAGCGTCTATTTGGTGGACCGGGTCATTCCGATGCTCCCCCCGCGCCTCTCCAACGGCATCTGCAGCCTCAATCCCCGGGTGGACCGGCTCACCATCACCTGCGACATGGAGCTGAACAAACAGGGGGACGTGGTGGATTACGACATCTATCCCAGCGTGATCCGCACCCGGGAACGGATGACCTACGACGCCGTGAAACGCATTCTGGTGGACGAGGATCCCGAGCTGATCGAGCGTTACGAGCCCCTCGTCGGGGATTTCCGGCTGATGGCCGAGCTTGCCAGGATCCTCCGCCGGCGGCGGATGAAGCGGGGAGCCATCGATTTCAACTTCAGCGAAGCGAAGATCAAGGTGGACGAGCGGGGAAAACCGGTGGAGATCGTTCGCCGGCCGCGGACCATCGCCGAATCGTTGATCGAAGAGTTCATGCTGGCGGCCAACGAGACGGTCGCCTCCCATTTCGCCCGCGCGGAGATCCCCTTCCTCTACCGGATCCACGAAAAACCGGATACGGAGAAGCTGCAGTCCTTCTTCGAATTCATCACGCACTTCGGCTATTCGATCCGGGGGCAGGCGGACAAGATCCGGCCCCGTGCCCTGCAACAGCTCCTGGAAGAGATCGAGGGCAAGCCGGAGGAAACCCTGATCAGCACGGTGATGCTCCGCTCGATGAAGCAGGCCCGCTACGCGGCCGAGTGCCTGGGTCACTTCGGGCTGGCTGCCCGGTATTACACCCACTTCACGTCTCCGATCCGCCGGTATCCCGATCTGGTGATCCACCGCATCATCCGGGAAGTGTTTACGGAAAAACTCTTCTCCCCGCAGCGGATCGACCAGCTGAACGCGCAGCTGCCGGAAACGGCCGATCAGGCTTCCAAGCGGGAGCGGATCGCCATCGAGGCGGAACGGGAGACCGATGACCTGAAGAAGGCCGAATTCATGATGGACCGGATCGGCGAAGAGTTCGAGGGGCTGATCAGCGGCGTCACCGCCTTCGGGATTTTCGTCGAATTGGAGAACACCGTCGAAGGCTTGGTTCATGTCAGCTACATGAACGACGATTATTACCGCTACGACGAGGATACCTACAGCCTGTACGGGGAGCGGACCGGCAAGGTGTACCGGATCGGGGACCGGGTGAAGGTTCGGGTGATCGGTGTCAACATCGACGAGCACAAGGTGGATTTCGAACTGGTCGCCAAGGAAGAAGCGGAGGAGGAACCGGAAAGAAAAGGGAAGCGGGGCCGAAAGGGCAAAAAGCGCGGCCGCCTGAAGGAGCGGGAGGAGGGCAAGCGGAAGGGGAAAAAAGGCAGGAAAAAGAAACGGGCTTGACCGTCCTTCCGGGGCGGCCGCCGCCTTGTTGACAAACATCCGCGCCGTTGCTATAGTAAGTGATGCGACTTTCCGGGAGAGGGGTGAGCGCGGTGGCCAAAAGCGGAGTGAAGGTGATCGCCCGAAACAAGAAGGCGCTTCATGATTATCACATCGAAGAAACCTACGAGGCCGGCATCGTGCTCACCGGGACGGAAATCAAGTCGATTCGCCAGGGGCGGGTCAACCTGCGGGACAGCTTCGCCCGGATCGAGGACGGGGAAGTGTATCTCCTGAACATGCACATCAGCCCCTACGAACAGGGGAACCGTTTCAACCCCGATCCGACGCGGACGCGAAAGCTGCTTCTCCACAAGGAGGAGATCCGCAAGTTGATCGGCCTGACCCGGCAGAAGGGATACACCCTGATCCCGCTGGATGTCCACCTTCGCAACGGCTTTGCCAAGGTTCAGCTCGCCTTGGCCAAAGGGAAAAAGCAGTACGACAAGCGGGCGGACATCGCCAAGAGGGACGCACAGCGGGAGATCGAGCGCCAGCTGAAGGAGCGCCGGTTCCGTTAGCGTTTGCCCGTTTGGGCAAAAATTGCTTGTCATATCCCCTTTACATTCTCTTCTTGCGGTGATATAATATCCAGTGTCCGTCGATTCCGGAATCTTGGGGGCGTTCATGGGATTCGACGGGGATCGATCGAGCGTCGGCAGCGAGCCGAGGGGCTGCGACCTTCGTCAAAAACGCAGGTTGCCAAATGTAACTGGCAAACAAGAAAACTACGCTCTGGCTGCTTAATTCCAGCCAGGATCCGCTTCACCGTCGCCCGTGCGGTGTTGCCGGGTCTCAAAGCTAGCGGGCTAGCCGACCGAAGTCGCCGCCGGTCGGAAGGCGAAATTCAGGCGGCTGGCCGGATGGAAGGCCTGTCACTGGGCAGTCCATGCGGCGAGACTTAATACAGTGACTGCGCTCGGAGAAACCGGCGTGGCGAGGTCTCCGGACAGCGGTTCGACTCCGCTCGCCTCCACCAAGCACCGATCTTCGTCATGCTGACGTAGCTCAGCTGGTAGAGCACTTCACTCGTAATGAAGGGGTCGGGGGTTCGAATCCCTCCGTCAGCACCAATAAGGAAAATGAACAGTCGCAATATAGTGTTCGGCTTAAGACACGGTTTCACTTTGGCAATCCACTTTCCATCAAAAATGATGGGGAGTGGTTTTTTGTTACTCAAGTTCGCTATTTGGGGTTTCTTGGATGAAAAGACGTACAACAACCTTTCTGAAAACGGGATTAATGGCTATCGACTCATTGTTTCCCCTATGGATTTTGCCCCCTTGCACCTACCATCACCTGTTCCTATGTTGACTTCCCCCTGTGGAAATGATAATATCCCCCTTCCCCGCCGACCTCAACGTTTCCAGACCACTTGAGATTGTCTGAGCTTGTTTAATCACTTAAGCAACCGATAAGGACGAATGTTAAACAGCTTAAAGTTAGCTTCTATGTTTTTCTCTAGGGTGGAGGGCAATTGGTCCAAGATCAATCGCTCTTTCAGCCGGAATAAGCGGTTCCATCAGGCATTGTAGTGGAAACAGTCATCAAGGGGAGGCTGCGTGTTTGACTTGAAATCGAGCCGCCGTCCGGAATTTTCCTTAAGTCGCCACAGATCGGTCGGATCATGCCCAAAAGCGGCGGCCAATCTGCCAAGCGGCGGTCCAATATCGTTGTGACAAATGCTTGAAGGTTTGACGCAACTTCCCGCCCGATCCGCCGGACTTGTTCCAGGAGCCGGGCGCTTTCTTTTCGGTTTTTCCGGCCGACCTCCTGCCGGGTTGTGGTTTCAGATGTTGAGCCGGAGCGCCAGTTCAACTTTCATTATCCTTTTATATGAAAGATTATTGCATATTTTCTAAAATAAATGTTGACTTTCACTGAAAGGGGTGTTAAAATTTGTCCAAACAAATATACTAGCATGATTACCATGTCAGATGGGTGCTTACGGTGAGACGGACTTTGGACGGTGATTCAGTGACGAAGCTGCAAAAGGAAAACTTGAAAAAGGGTTCCGCGAGGGAATTCATCTATCAGACGTTGAGGGACAAAATCCTCCGGCTGGAACTGAAGCCGGGAGTCAAAATTTCCGAGTCCGAGATTTCCGACCAGCTGAAAATGAGCCGGACGCCCGTGAGGGAGTCCTTTCTGAAATTGTCCCAGGAGGATCTGCTTGAGATCTACCCCCAAAAGGGGACCTTCGTTTCCCTCATCGACCTCGATCTGGTGGAGGAGGGCCGGTTTGTAAGAGAAAACATCGAACGGGCCATCGTCCGGGTGGCCTGCGACAGTTTTTCGGATGAACATCTGTTTCAGTTGGAAACCAATTTGAAAATGCAGGAACTCTGCAACGAGAAACGGGATTACTCGCGCCTGTACAGGCTGGACGACGAATTCCACCGGCTCTTGTTTTTCGGATGCGGCAAAATCCGAACCTGGAACATGCTGCAGCAGATGAACACCCATTTCAACCGGATGAGGCACTTGCGCCTGCACTCCTCGCTGGAATGGGACGTGATCGTCGCCCAGCACCGGGAAATTTTTCGGCTGATCAACGAAAAACGGAAGGATCAGGCCGAAGAGGCGATGATTAAACATCTCCGCTTGGCCGTGATGGAAGTCGATCTTTTGACGGCGCAATACCCGGAATACTTTCGTTTTAAAGAAAAATGAGAAAAAGGGGGGTGACGGAGGCGGGCCACACCTAAGCGGGGAAACTTCGTTCGTGCAACGGATCAACCATCTTCGGTGGGCGTGGTCTGAAGGGTGATGGTGCAAAACCTTTTTGGGGGAGGAACGTGATGAATCGACTCAAAGGGCCTTTCGCTTCGGTGGTTGCGGTTTGTCTGTCGATCATGCTGCTCCTTTCGGGGTGCGGCGGCAGCACGGCGGATCGCGAAGGCGAAAAAGTGACGATTCGGTTCTCCTGGTGGACCAATCCGACGAGGACCAAGATGACGCAGGAGGCCATCAAGCTTTTTGAGGAGAAGCATCCCGACATCGATGTGGTCATGGAGTACAGCTCCTGGGACAGCTACTGGCAGAAGCTGGCCACCCAGACCGCGGGGGGCGGCGCTCCCGATGTGATGCAGATGGACGGATCGCAATTGAGGACCTATGTCGAAAAAGGACAGTTGATGGATTTGTCGACAACCGATGTGGATACGTCCGGCCTGTCAAAGGAGACCCTGGAACTCGGCAAGGTGGATGGGAAATTGTACGGTCTGACGACCTCCGTCAACTCCCAGATGTTCATCTACAATACCGAAATTTTCAAGAAGGCCGGGGTGTCCTTCCCGGAGGAAAACTACACCTGGGAAGATCTGGCGGAGATGTGCGTCAAGATTTATGAAAAGACGGGCGTGTACGGCATGGCTAACGAGATGGAGCAGACGGGGTTGCTGAGTTATTTTGCGAGGACGAAGGGCGAGGAACTGTACGAAGGGAACAAAATCGGGTTGTCCAAGAAAACGCTTACAGAGTGGTTTCAGTATTGGCTGGACTTGCAGGAAAAGGGCGGCGTTCCGACGGCAGAGGAAAACGCTTCCTACAACCACAACGATCCTTCCGCCAGTCCGTTCATCAAAGAGAAAACCGCCATCAACTGGCTGTTCCTCGGAACGGATCCCAACTACGAACAAAGTCTGGGAAAACCCATCGGACGGGCGCTTCTGCCGGAATGGGGGAATGACAACAAGCCGTATCCGCTTCACGGAGCCATGTTCTGGTCCATGTCTTCCAAGACCAAACATCCCGAAGCGGCCGCCAAGCTGATCAATTTCCTGGAAAATGATCCGGAAGTGGCCAAGATCTTCAAGACCGACCGCGGGATTCCCGCCAATGACGAAAACATGAAAATTGTCTCCGAATCCGCCGAGGACGAAACGATCAAAAAGCAGATCGAATTCATGGAAAAGGTGAAGGCCGTGGCATCCCCCGAAAAGCTGGCGCCTCCGGGATCGAGCGAGATCGCCGACATCCTGAAGAATCTTTCGCAACAGGTGACGTTCAAAGAAATCACGCCGAGCCAAGCGGCGGAAGAGTTTATCAAACAGGGAAACAAAGCCTTGTCCCAGGGATGATCGCCGGCGCGATGCCGCGCCCGGCGGCATCGCGTCAAAGGAGGTCTTTTTCGCGTGGCATCCGAAATTCAGACGGTGCTGCAAAGAATCAAATTTCAGCGGCGATCCCGGATGGAAACTCCGCTTCAAAGGAATTTGACCGCCTATGCCTTTCTCATTCCCTGGCTCACCGGGGTGATGTGCCTCACCCTCGGGGCCATGCTTTTTACCTTTTATCTCGCCTTTACCGACTACGATCTCATCAGTTCGCCCGAATGGGTGGGGTTTGACAATTTCCGGCAGATCTTTCGCGACCCCAATTTTTGGGCTTCCCTCCGCGCCACCTTCACTTACGTGATTTTTTCCGTTCCCGCCCGCCTGGTCGTTTCCCTGCTCATCGCCCTCCTGCTGTACAAAGAAGTGCGCGGCATCGGCTGGTACCGCTCCTTTATTTACCTGCCCTCCCTGATCGGCACCAGCGTGGGCGCCGCCATCGGCTGGAGGAATCTGTTCGCCGAAGACGGGCCGATCAATTCCTTTCTCGCCCTGTTCGGAATCGAAGGGCCCAACTGGGTGGGCAATCCCTCGACCGCCATCGCGGTTTTGATCCTGCTCAGCGTCTGGCAGTTCGGATCGGAAATGGTGATTTTCCTGGCCGGCCTGAAACAGATTCCGGGATATCTGTACGAGGCGGCGATCATCGACGGCGCGTCGGCGATCCAGCGATTCTTCAAAATCACGTTGCCGATGCTGTCCCCGATCACATTTTTCAACCTGTTGATGGGGACGATTTCCTCGTTCATGATCTTCACCCAGGTGTATATCATCACGGGCGGAGGGCCCATGAAGTCCACGCTGATGTATGTGTACTACTTGTACCAGCAGGCCTTCACCTATTACAACATGGGATACGCCGCGGCCTTGTCGATCATTCTGCTCGTCATCATCGGGCTTTGTTCGGCGGTCATCTTTTTGAGCTCCCGGTGGTGGGTCAATTATGACGTGTGAGGTGGTGGACACAGGTGAGTCGCCGATCGGCCGCAAAAACCGCCCTGCGCCACGCGGTTCTCATGCTGGTGACCTTTGTGATGGTCTATCCCATCCTGTGGATGTTTTTTTCCTCCTTCAAACCGGATGAACAAATTTTTTCCACTTCCAATTTATGGCCCGAGACCTGGACGTTGGATCACTATGTTTCGGGTTTCATGAACATGAACTTCGGCCGTCTGATGTTAAACTCGCTGATCATTTCTACCGTGGTCGTCGTCGGGACGATTTTCAGTTCCTCCTTGACGGGCTTTGCCTTTGCGCGCCTTCGGTTCACGCCGCGGCGGTTTCTGATCGGATTCATGCTGTCGACCATGATGCTGCCGGCGCAGGTCGTCATGATTCCGCAGTACATCATGTTTCATAAGATCGGGTGGGTCAACACCTTTCTTCCGCTCACGCTGCCCAGCTTTCTCGGAACGGTGCCCTTCTTCATCTACCTGATGGTTCAGTTTGTCCGGGGCATTCCCAAGGAACTGGACGAAGCGGCTTACATCGACGGGTGCAGCAAGTTTCAGCTGTTTCGTTTGATCATTTTCCCCCTCGCCCGTCCCGCGATCATCACCATGTCCATTTTCGCCTTCTATTGGACATGGAACGACTTTTTCGGACAGCTCATCTATTTGTCGGACCCCGAGCTTCACACGGTTTCCCTCGGCCTGAGCATGTTTATCGACAGCACGGGCAGCACCCAGTGGGGAGATCTGTTTGCCATGTCGATTCTGTCGGTCGTTCCCGTGTTCATCGTCTTTCTGTTCTTCCAGCGCTACCTGGTGGAGGGGATCGCCACCCACGGTCTGAAGGGATGACGAAGGACCTGTCCGGCGGTTTTCCGCCCTTGGAGGGGGGAGAGGATGCGCGTCACCGTTCAAGACGTGATCGACCGGCTGACGGTTTTCGGTCAGGGCATGGAGGATGGGGTGGACGGGCTCCTGTTCGGAGAACCCGATGCGCCCGTCCAAGGGGTCGTCACCGCCTTTTCGGCCACCCATCGGGTGCTGAGGCGGGCCATCGACCTGCATGCCGACCTGGTGATCAGCCACGAGGGGATCTTTTACAGCCATCGGTACGTGCAAGCCGGGAAGGAGGCGGATTCCGTCCGCCGGGAAAAGGAAAGGCTGATCGAAGAGGCCGGCCTCGCCGTCTACCGCTGCCACGATGTGGTGCATCGCCGTCCCGATCTCATCACAAGGGGACTCATCCGGGCGCTGGAGTGGGAGACTTATCTGGAGAAGGAGCTGCCTGAGGCCGGGATTCTGTCCCTTCCCGGGATGACGCTGAAACATCTGGCCGAGCACGTGAAAGAACGGTTGAACCTTCCCTGTCTGCGCGTGGCCGGGGATCTTTCCGCGGAGTGCCGCCGCGTCGGGATCCTGGTCGGGTACCGGGGAGGCGGCCGGACGGCAATCCCGCTCTTTGAGGAGGAAGGAGTCGATGTGGTGATCGCCGGCGAGGGCCCCGAATGGGAGACGCCGCAGTATGTGAAGGATGCCGTTTTTCAGGGAAAAGGGCGGGCATACGTCGCCTTGGGCCATGCGGAAAGCGAAGAGCCGGGGATGAAATATCTGGCCGAAATCCTGGAAAGGGCCTTTCCCGGCCTTCCCGTCCATTTCGTCCCGGAGACGCCGGTTTTCCGGGTGGTGTAGAAAAGCCCGTGGGACCCGAGTCCCACGGGCTGATCCGTGGAGAAAGCTCCGACGGCCCGACTTTCCTCCTTCACTTCCCGGTAAAGCGGGGCGGGCGCTTCTGGAAGAAAGCCGAGACCCCTTCCAGGAAATCCCGGGTTTTGCCCGCCTCCGATTGTCCCCGGGCTTCCGCTTCGAGGGCGGTGGCCAGGTCTTTTTCAAAGCTGCCCGCCATCAATCGCTTGGTGAGCGCCAGGGCCTTGGTGGGCGCCTGGGCCAGGCGACCGGCCAGTTTCATCGTTTCCTTTTCCAGGGCCTCGTCCGGCACCACCCGGTTGACCAATCCGGCCCGGAAAGCTTCCTCCGCGGAGAGGGTCTCTCCCAGCATGGCCATCTCCAGGGCCCGTCCCAGTCCCATGAGCCGGGGCAGGAAAAAGGAGGTTCCCGCATCCGGGACCAGGCCGATCTTGATAAACGCCATGCAGTAGGTGGAGCCGGCGGCGGCGATCCGGAAGTCGCAGGCGAGGGCCACCCCCAGCCCGGCGCCGTAGACGGGGCCGTGAAGGGAGGCGACGATGGGCTTGTCCACCTCCACCATCCGCATCAGCAGGCGGTTGTAGGTTTTGCGCAGGAATTTTCCGAGATCCGGCTCCTCCTCCGACAGATCGATGGCGCCGAGATCGGCGCCGGCGCTGAACCCCTTTCCGCTTCCCTTCAGCACGATGCAGCGGACGGCATCGTCGTCGGCCGCCCGGTTGAGGGCGTCGTACACCTCTTCGTGCATGGTCAGATTGAAGGCGTTGAGGGTTTGGGGCCGGTTGAACACGATGGTCGCAACGGCATCTTCTTGTTTCAGACGGATCGTTTCGTACATCGGAAGCCTCCTTTTCGTCAAAAGGGAATCTCGGCACAATCAGAGATTCGCCGGAACGGGCCCCTTTCCTGCCCCGGCCTTGTACGTTGTGCACCCCTCGGCTGCCGGGCCGCGACGTGTTATACTAGGATCAGCAGACGCGGGAGGTGGTTTCGTGGGCAAGTCCCTGAATCCCCACAGCGTGATTCCCCTCTACCATCAGCTGAAAGAGATTTTGAAGGAAAACATCGAATCGGGCGTGTGGAAGCCGGGGGACCGGATTCCTTCGGAAAACGAGCTCCGAAAGCAGTACGATGTCAGCCGGAATACGGTGATCAAGGCGCTGGAAGAGCTGGTCCAGGAGGGGCTGCTCCGCCGGGAGCAGGGGAGGGGGACTTTTGTTTCCTCGCCGAAAATTTCCCATTCCCTGACCGGATTTTACAGCTTCAGCAACGTGCTCAGGGCCAACGGGCTGGAGCCGAAGGATGTGATCCTCGTTCTGGAGAGGCGGATCGCCAAGCCCAGCATCGCCCGGCATCTGCAGCTGACCGGTTCGCAGGAGGTGTGGGTTTTAAAGCGGCTGCGCTGCGCCGGCGACGAGCCGATCATGCTGGAGACCTCCCACCTTCCCCAAAACCGCGTTCCCCGGATCGAACGGGCGGATCTGGAGAACCGCTCCCTCTACGACTATCTGGAGCAGAAACACGGCATCCTGGTGACCCGGGCGAAGGAGATCTTCGAACCGGTGCTGATCCGGGATTACGAGAGCAGATACCTCCGGGTTCCCGAAGGGTATCCCGCCCTTCTGCTGGACAGGATCGCCTACGACTCCCAGGGGCGCCCCGTGGAATTTTGCCGCTCCATCGTGCGGGGGGATCGCTGCCGGTTTTACACGGAGCTGCTTTGAGGCTTCCGAGCATCAAGTTGACCCAACAACCCAACAATGGTATATTTGGGTTGGAAGGAACATGAAAAAACAGCGGGTGAATTCGGATGAACAACAACCACACTTACCGGGAAATCGCCCGGCAACCCGAGACCTGGAGGGAAACCGAACAAATCGTGTCGGCCGGGAAAGGGGAACTGCTTCGTCCGTTCGAGGAATTCAAGCCGGAGGAGATCCTCTTCACCGGTTGCGGTTCCTCCTATTTTCTTTCCGTTGCGGCCGCCTATCTGTTTCAGGAGAAGCTCGGCATTTCCGCCAAGGCCGTTCCCGCTTCGGACATTTTGATGAATCCGGACGCCGTCTTTGCCGGAGGCCGCAGGACCCTGGTGGTCGGTTCCTCCCGTTCGGGGGACACCACCGAGCTGGTGCGCGCCATGGAGGTGGCCCGAAAGCAGCCCTCGGTCCGCACCCTCGGCATCACCACCCGTCCCGACAGCCTGCTGGGCCGGGAGGGGGAAGCCCTCATTCTGCCGCACGTTCAGGAAAAAAGCGTCGTCATGACCGGTTCCTTTTCCAACATGCTGCTCGCCCTGCAGCTGATGGCGGGGCACCTTTCCGGCGACGCCGCCTATCTGGATGAACTGAAACGTCTGCCGGAGCTGGGGCGGGAGCGCATGGCCAAAGCGGAGGAACTGGGACGGATCGTCGGCGAGGATCGGCGCTTCGACCACTACATTTTCCTCGGCCAGGGGAGCTTCTTCGGCCTCGCCCTGGAAGGGATGCTCAAGCTGAAAGAGATGACCCAGGTGCAGACGGAAGCCTTCAACCCCTTGGAGTTTCGGCACGGTCCCATTTCCGTGCTCAACGAGCGATGCCGGGTCATTCTGCTGAGCCATCGCCTCCTCCGTCCCTATCTCCGTTCGCTGATCGAGGACCTTCGCCGCCTGAAGGCCGAGGTGGTGCTGATCGACGAAGCGGCCGGCGAAGAGGCCGACATCCTGTGGAATCTTGAGTCCGGATTGTCGGATCCGTCCCGGGCGCTCCTCTATCTGCCGTTTCTCCATTTCCTCGCCTACTTCCGCGCCATGAGCCTGGGGCTCAATCCCGACAGGCCCCGCCACCTGAACCAAGTGGTGGTGCTGGAGGAAGAAGAGGGATGAACCGGTGCCGCTGACGTCGCCGAAAGAACTGCTTGCGGACGCGTATCGGAACCGTTACGCCGTCGCCGCCTTCGCCGCACACAATATGGAGATGATGCGGGCGGTGGTGGAGGCGGCGGAGGAGGCGGGGGCGCCGGTGATCCTGCAGACCACCCCCGCCACCCTCCGGTATGCGGGCCTGGAATCGATTGTGGCCATGGCCCGGGCGGCGGCCGAAGGGGCCAAGGTGCCCGTGGCCCTGCACCTGGACCACGGAGACACCTTTGAAACGGTGGTCCGCTGCCTCCGGGCCGGTTATACGTCCGTCATGGTGGATGCCTCGCGGCTGCCTTTTCTGGAGAATGCCGCCTTCGTGGCCAAGGTGACGGAGGCGGCCCACGCCGCCGGGGTGCCGGTGGAGGCGGAATTGGGAACGATCGGCGGGGCGGAGGAGGGCGGGGCGGGAGAGGAGGAACTTACCGATCCCGAGGCGGCGGAAGAGTTCGTGCGAAGGACGGGCATCGATTTCCTGGCCCCGGCCTTCGGAACCGTCCACGGGGTATACAAGGGAGAAATCCGGCTGGATTTCTCCCGCCTGGAAGCCATCTCCCGCCGCGTCGGCCTTCCCCTTGTGATGCACGGCGCCTCCGGCGTTCCCGGGGAGATGATCCGCCGGGCCATCGCCCGCGGCGTCAGCAAGGTCAACTTTTCCACGGAACTGAAACGGGCCTTTGTCCGCCAATTGCGGAATTATCTGTCGAATCATCCCGAGGAGACCGATCCCCGCCGGATTTTGCTCCCGGCGAGGGAAGCGGTGAAACAGATCGCCAAAAGAAAAATCGAGATCGTGAGCGGGGTTGTGCCGTGATTACCGCAGTCTGTCTCAATCCGGCCGTCGACAAAACCTACCGGGTGTTCTCCCTTCAGCCTGGACGCATCCACCGGGTGGAAAGGGTGGAGGCCTGTCCCGGTGGCAAGGGAATCAACGTGGCCAAGGTGCTGAAACGGCTCGGCCTCGACATCCGGGTGACGGGCTTCATCGGGGGAGGGGCGGGTGACGCCCTCCTCCGGGGGCTTGACCGGTGGGACATTCCCCACCGCATGGTGCGCATTCCCGGCGAAACCCGCACCTGTCTCAACATTTTGGAGGAGGTCCGCCGGACGCAAACGGAATTTTTGGAGCCGGGGCCCGCGGTGCCGCCTAAGAAGTGGGAGGCGTTGAAGGAGACGGTGGCGGAGATGGCGGAAAAAAGCCGGGTGGTCGTCCTTTCGGGCAGCCTTCCCCCCGGATTGGCGGCGGACGCCTACTATGAATTGATTTCCCTTGTTCAATCCCGGCGTGCCAAAGCCATCGTCGATACCGGGGGCGCTCCCCTGGCCCGGGCTCTGGAAGCCCGTCCCTTCACGGTGAAACCCAACGGGGCGGAGATGGCCTCCCTGTTTCAAAGGGAAGAGATGAGCGATTCGGAGCGGATCGGAGTGCTCCGGGAATGGAACCGAGGGGGCATCCCCCTCGCCTGTGTCACGCTGGGAGAACGAGGGGCCATCGCTTCGATGGAGGGACGCGTTTACCGGGTGATTCCCCCAAAGATCGAGGCGGTCAACCCCGTCGGATCCGGAGATGCCTTCGCCGCGGGGTTGGCGGCCGGTCTCGACCGGGGGGAAGGGATCGAGTCGGCCCTGGCTCTGGCCGCCGCGTCGGCCGCGTCCAACGCCCTGCATCTCCAGGCGGGACAGGTGAACGCGGAGCAGGTGGCATCACTCAAGCGGAAGGTGCATGTGGCGATTCTGTCCCCTTGAGGGGCTTTTTCTTTTTCCCCATCGGCTCCCCGGAAGGCGCTTTCCGCCTTCGCGGATGAATCCCTTTCCTTGCGTGAATACTATATTTGTGATACAATGCAATAAGTGTTTTTTTGGGTAAAATCCCCCCTCAGACCTACCCCTTTTCCCCTTGAGCAGGTTGTTTTTGTTCCCCTTTCTCAGGCGCTGCGGTGGAATATAACAGGAAAGGAGAACACCATGGAACAGGTCAAGGAAAAGATTTTGGAGGTGCTCTCTGCGGTCCTGCCCATCACCCTGGTTGTGATTTTGCTGCAGTTCACCATCATCTGGCTCCCCATGGAGGTGTTCATCCAGTTTCTGATCGGCGCAGTGATGGTAACCACCGGTCTCATCCTTTTCCTGATCGGCGTCGAGGTGGGGCTCCTGCCGGTGGGGGAAATGATCGGTTCGACCCTGCCGAAGACCAAGAAGCTGTGGATGTTGGTGCTCTTCGGCTTCATCTTCGGCTTTGTGGTCACCGTCGCCGAGCCGGATGTCCGGGTGCTGGCCCTTCAGGTGGATCAGGTGTCGAATGGAGCGGTCCCGAAGAACATCCTGATCTATTCCGTCGCCCTCGGCGTGGGGCTGTTCGTGGCGCTGGCGATGCTGCGGATCATCTTCAATATTTCCATCACGCTCCTTCTGTTCATCAGTTATGCCCTGGTCTTTCTGCTCGCCCTGTTTACACCGGGTGAGTTCGCCCCGGTTTCCTTCGATTCCGGCGGAGTGACCACCGGACCGATCACCGTCCCCTTCATCGTCTCCCTCGGCGTGGGCGTCGCTTCCGTCATGCGGGGGAAAAGCTCTTCCGGTGACGGATTCGGCCTGGTCGCCCTCGCTTCCATCGGGCCGATTCTGGCGGTGATGCTGATGGGGGTGCTGTACGGATGAATATCCGCGTGTGGGAAGGATTCGGTGAAGTCCTCTGGGAAGTGGCGATGGCCCTCTTTCCGATGCTGCTGTTCTTTTTGTTTTTCCATTTCTTCTTTCTCAAGCTGCCCGGGAAAAAACTGAAGGATATTTTTGTCGGGATGGTCTTGACCTTCCTGGGACTGGCCCTGTTTCTGCAGGGGGTCCACATCGGTTTTATGCCCGCCGGGGAAGCGATGGGCGAAATTCTCGTGTCGAAATCGGTCCGCTGGATCGTGATTCCCATCGGTTTTGTCCTTGGATTTTTGGCCATTTTCGCCGAACCGGCCGTGCGGGTTTTGAACCACGAAGTGGAGAAGGTTTCGGGGGGCTATATCCCGGCCAAGGTGCTGCTGTACACCCTGTCGATCGGGGTGGCGATTTCCGTGGCGCTCGCCATGGTGCGCATCCTGTGGGACATTTCCCTGTGGTATCTGATTGTTCCGGGATATGCGATCGCCTTTATCATCGCTTTTCGTTCCAAAAAAGACTTTGTTTCCATCGCCTTTGACGCCGGCGGGGCGGCCACCGGTCCGATGACCGTCACCTTCATCCTGTCCATCGCCATCGGGTTCGCCTCGGGGATGGAAGGACGGGATCCGCTGATGGACGGTTTCGGGATGATCGCTCTGGTGGCTCTCACACCGGTTCTCACCGTGCTCACCCTGGGGCTCCTGTACGGCAGAAAGGAGAAAGCGAAAGATGAGCAAACAGCTCAGTCCGCATAAATTGATCGTCACCATTTTGAAAAAGGGAATGGCCCGCGCCGCGGTTCAGGAGGCCAAGAAGGCCGGCGCGAGAGGGGCTACGGTGATATACGGACGGGGGACCGGGATTCACGAGCGAACCTTTTTGGGTATTCACTGGAATCCGGAGAAGGAAGTGGTTCTCACCCTGGTTCCCGCCGAGCAGGTGGAGACCATATTGAACGCCCTGGTGAAGGCCGGCAAACTGAATAAGCCGGGAACCGGGATCGGTTTTGTCCTGGATACGAAGAAAATCGGGGGGATCACAAGCCCGGCCGGTTCCGTCCCCTCCGACCGCGAGACCCGGGAGGTGAAGGAAGTGGAAAACACGCCGATCCAGTACGATTTGATCGTCACCATCGTGAACAAAGGCTACGAGGATGTCGTGGTGGATGCCAGCAAGAAGGCGGGAGCCGAGGGAGGCACGATCATTTCCGGCAGGGGGACCGGCATCCATGAACACGCCAAACTGTTCAACATCCCGATCGAACCGGAAAAGAACATCGTGCTCACTCTGATCGACCGGAAAAAAACCGAGGCCGTCCTGGAAAAGATCATGGAAGAGGCGGAACTCAACAAACCCGGACGGGGAATCGCCTTTGTGATGGAAGTGGAACGGGCCGTGGGCATCAACCACGCCTTGAACCGGATGGTCAACGAGCAGATCAAAAAGACCCAAAGCAACTCGTGAAAATCTCCCCCCGCGCTTTTGGCCGGCCATGGCCGAGGGATTGCCGCGGGGGTTTCTCGGATATGCTCCTTGACGGTTCACCCTCCTTCCAAGGAGGGCTTTTTTGTGCGGATGGGCGGGGATCTCCGGATCAGGGGCTTTCTTTCCTTCGCCGGGGAATTGGAGAGATTTCCGGGCAAGGGATTGATCGAAAGTTCCGCCGATCGGCAGAGGGAAAACGTTTCCCCATGCGTGATCCATAGATAAAATGAAGATGTGAAATCAAGGGCCCGCGACGTCCCAGAGCGGCTCAAACTGCGAAGGGAGCGATATCGTTGTTTCCAATCCCTGAACTGAAAGACATCCTGAAAGCGCGGAAAAACATTTCTCCCTGGGTTCGGGAAACACCGCTGGAATACCACCGAGGGCTCAGCGCCCAGCTGGGGGCTGAGGTTTATCTGAAAATGGAAATGATGCGGGAAACGCGGGCCTTCAAAATTCGCGGGGCTTGCCACTTCATCGCGGAACTGGAACAGGAGGAGCGGGAAAGGGGGGTGATCGCCGCCTCGGGGGGCAGCCACGCGCTGGGGGTTGCCTATGCCGCTTCCGTGATGAAGGTTCCGGCCGTCATCGTGGTGACGACGCGCGCCCCGAAGCATATCGCGGAGAGTTGCCGCCTGTACGGGGCGGAAGTGATCGTGGCCGGGGAGGTGTACGACGATGCCTGCGGGATCGCGATGAAGATCGCCGAGGAACGCGGCTTGACCTTTATTCACTCCTATGACCACCCGGCGATCGTGGCGGGGCAGGGAACCGTCGGGTTGGAGATTTTCCAGCAGCTCCCCGATCCCGATGTCATCCTCTGTCCGGTGGGCGGGGGCGGGTTGATCAACGGCGTGATGATCACTGCCGAGGCTTTCCGCCCGCAAACGGAAGTCTGGGGCGTGGAACCCGAAGGGGCGCCCGCGATGACGGAAAGCCTCCGGGCGGGAAAGCGCGTCCGGCTCGAAAATCCGCGCAGTGTCGCCGACAAATTGGTCACGAAGGAAGTGGGGAGATTAAACTTCGAAATGGCCCGAAGGCGCATTCCCCGGATGGTCACCGTCTCGGAGGAGCAGATCCTTCATGCGATGTATCTTCTGATGTCCCGGGCCAATTTGTGGGCGGAAGGGGCCGCCGCCTCGGCACTGGCCGCCGCATGGAAGGAGAGGGAGGATCTCCGGGGGAAAAAAGTGGTTCTGATCTTGACCGGAGGAAATGTGGACGCCGCGGTCATCCGGCAGGTTTTGGAGCGGCACGCCTGAAAGCAGGGGCCTGGGCTTTTCCCGGCGGCCTTCCAAAGGCCGCCAAATGCGATGGGTAAAGTTGGGGGGTATGCCCGCTCCGCCTCGGAAGGCAGGCTAAAGACGGGTGAGTTTCGATGAAGCCCTTTGAGCCGGAATGGGTTTTTTTCGAACCGGAAGCATTGAACTATCCCCTGGGGGAGGAGTTGTACAGAAGGTATAAGGGCAGCGGAATTCCCGTGCGCATGACCACCTCCCACAACCGGGTGACGGGCATCCCCGGCCGGACCGAGGCGGAGAAATACCGCAACGCCAAACGAACCCTGGTCGTCGGGGTGAGAAAAACCCTGCAATTCGACACCTCCAAACCCTCGGCGGAATACGCCCTGCCGCTGGCGACCGGGTGCATGGGGCACTGCCACTATTGTTATTTGCAGACCACGATGGGAAACCGTCCCTACGTCCGGGTATACGTCAATCTGGAGGAGATCTTTGCGGCGGCCCGGAAATACATCCGGGAGCGTGCCCCGGCGATCACCCGTTTCGAAGCGGCCTGCACTTCCGATCCCGTGGGCGTCGAACACATCACCGGATCCCTGAAGCGGGCGATCGAGTTCATGGGTCGTCAGGAGCTGGGGCGCCTTCGCTTCGTGACCAAATACAGCCACGTGGATTCCCTGTTGGATGCCGACCACCGCGGGCACACCCATTTTCGCTTCAGCATCAACGCCGATCACGTGGTGAAATTTTTCGAACCGGGAACCTCGCCGCTTTCCGACCGTCTGGAGGCGGCGGGAAAGGTGGCCCGGGCGGGTTATCCGCTGGGGTTCATCATCGCGCCCCTGATGATCTTCGACGGGTGGAAAGAGGGCTATGGGCGCATGCTGGAGGAGCTGCGGGACCGGCTTCCCCCGGAGGCGGAGGAAGGCCTTACCTTCGAGCTGATCACCCACCGGTTCACGAAGGCGGCAAAACGGGTCATCCTGAAGCGATATCCCAAAACCCGCTTGGAGATGGACGAGGAAAGGCGGAAAAAGAAATGGGGAAAATACGGGAGGGTGAAATACGTGTACCGGGATGCGGAGATGGAGGCCCTGAAAGATTATATGGAGGAATGGATCGGCCGTCTGTTTCCTTCGGCGAAAATCCTGTATTTCACCTGAAATCCCGGAAAGAGAAAAACGTTTCCCGACCTTGCGTCGGGAAACGTTTTTTTGGTGGAGCTAACGGGACTCGAACCCGTGACCTCTACACTGCCAGTGTAGCGCTCTCCCAGCTGAGCTATAGCCCCATGCGTCTATATTGTTCCCGGTGCGACCGGCTTGATTCCTTCCCCAACCGGCCGACATGTAACATTATAATGGAGCTGGTCCGAAAAGTAAAGTGTTTTTTTCTGGTCGGGGGAATTTTCTTTTCCGGGGGAAGCGGCGGCAAAAGGCGCAATCCGTCCGGCCGCCGCCTTCCGCACGGAAACGGGGCCGGGCGGCTTTTCAAAATCGCCCCGAACGGAAAATGGAAAACATCAGCCACAGGATCATCAGCAGGGCGATGACAAACCCCAGCTGAATCGCGGGGCTGTTCAGCAGCAGAGCGGGACGGTTGCTCAGGGAAAGTCCGATGATCAATCCGGTCATGATGATGCTGAAGGCGAGAAGCAGGATGCTGAAGGTGAGCCGATTGCTGATCCGCTCCAGTCTTTTCAGAAACAGTTCCAACCGGGGGATCTCCATCTGGACGCGGAATTTCCCCCGGCGAAGATCGCGGATGAGGGCCTGCAGATCCTGCGGGATTTCGGACAGCATTTCCCCGTATTCGGTGACGTTTTTCCACAGGCGGTCCGCCACCCGGCGGGGATCCAGTCTCTCCCGGATCAGCCGGTTGCCGAAGGGCATGGCGATCTCCATCATGTTCAATTCCGGGTGAAGCTGGGCGGCGACGCCCTCCATCACCAGGATCGCCTTGCCGGCGAGGGTCAGGTTGGCAGGGATGCGGATCCGGTGGCGGGAAGCCACCTGGAACAGGTCCCGGATCGCGTCGCCGAGCCGGATCCGGGAGAGAGGCACGGCGGTATACTTGTCGCGCAGGCGATCCGTATCCAGCCACAACTGTTCCATGTCGACATCCTCGGGGACGATTCCCATCCGAAGGAGCGTCTTGATGACCCCGTCGGTGTTTTGGCGGAGCATGGCCAGGATCAGGCGGATGAAGTGGTCTTTGGTCTCGGGGCCGAACCGGCCCACCAGCCCGAAATCGATGAAGGCGAGGCTTCCATCCGGAAGCACGAACAGATTTCCGGGGTGAGGGTCTGCGTGGAAAAAGCCTTCCATCAGGATCTGGTGGAGCATCGCCTTCACGTACCGCTCGGCCAACGCCCTGCGGTCGTGGCCCGATGCCGCCAGCCGGGCCTCGTCCGTCATTTTGACGCCGGAGATGAATTCCATCGTCAGGACGTTTTGCCGGGTGTATTCCCAGTATATCTTCGGGATGCGGACGCTTTCGTCCCCGGCGAACTGGGCGGCGATCCGTTCGGCGTTGTTCCCCTCGTTGGCAAAATCCAGTTCGGACTCCAGCGCTTCGGCGAATTCCTCCACCACCTGCCGCAACCGCATGCGGGCGGCCCACTTGAACCGGTGGTCGGCGATGGAGGCCAGGTCGCGGAGAATTTCCAGATCGGCCTCGACGATCGTTTCGATGAACGGGCGTCGGACTTTCACCGCCACTTCTTCGCCGGTGGTCAGCACGGCCCGGTGCACCTGGCCGATCGATGCGGCCGCCAGGGGGGTCTCGTCGAACCGGGAGAAAATCTTCTCCAGGGGACCCAGTTCCCTCTCGATCGTCCGCCGCACATCGGAGAAGGGAAACGGAGAGATGTGATCCTGCAGATTTTCCAGCTCCCGGAGAATGTCCTCGGAAAACAGGTCGCTGCGGGTGCTGGCGATCTGTCCCATCTTGATGAAGGTGGGTCCCAGATCTTCCAGCACCATCCGGATCCGTTTCCCGTACGTCTTCGGATCGGGCGGTTCGCTGCCGGTCACCAGGCGTTTCGGAAGGGAGAGCATCGAGCGCAGACCCAGTTCTTCCACCACAAAGCCGAAGCCGTGACGGGCGAGGGCGACGGCGATTTCCCTATAGCGGCTCATGTAGCGGATTCTTCTGCCGATCATGGGTCATTCCCCTTGACGATGGAGATGGCTGTCACTGCTGACGTTCTTCCAGACGCCGAACCCTTTCCTCCAACGCTTCGAGATCCTTTTTGGAGGGGACGTCCAGCTCCGACAGGATCTTTTTCACCTTTTCCCGGAGCACCTCGTCCAATCGCTCCCGTTCCTTTTCCCCCGCTTCGATCAGCCGGTTTACCATTTTCTTCGACTCGTCGGCGGAGATTTTCCCTTTCTTGACCAGCTCGTCGACGGCCTTTTCCACCTGTTCCTTGGTCATCACCAACAGGCCGAGTCCGAGGGAGAATCCCTTTTTGGCCAAATCCTTCATCATCATCCCTCCTTTTGTTTCCTTCGGACGAAGGGACGGCGCCGGCGGCGCCGACTCGCCGCCGGGGCCGGCTCTTTCTTCATACCCTGCGGCGAGGCCGAAGCAAACAGACAATTTTTTAAACGTTGTTCCTCACAGAATAAAGAGGTCGACGACGGCAAAGGCGATGATCAAAAGCAGGGTGGGGAACTCCACCCAGTATCGGTATTGAGTGTTCTTCATCCGTTGATAAACTCGCCACTTTCGGTTGGCGATATACGTATAAACGAGAAAAATGCCAAGCAGCGGGATGGCCAGGTTCTTGTGCAGCGCCAGGCTGCTCACGTCGTTCATCATAAAGTATACAACCAGGCTCAACAGGATCACTTCATTGATGATCAGATAGAATAAGGCTTTTTTGTAGTCTTTGCCGAAACGCTTTTTCAGTTCTCTAAACACTTGACCGCCCCCCTTTGCTTTTATAATATAACAACGAAAAATTCGCAGGTTTTCATGCCGTTTTTCCAAGAAAAAACGGGATGCGACGTTTGGCGGCAGGTCCCTTGACGGGCGCATGTTTGGACAGCGGGGTGATCCTTTGGAGAATAAAGAACAGAAAAACGGGGCAGAAGAAGGGGGACTCCGCCCGAAAGGGCGCATCGCCGACCTGTATCGGAGCGGATGGTCGCTGGTGGATATCGCGGTGTTTCTGGATCGGAGCGTCCGGGAAGTGGTGGAGGCGCTCCGGCAACACGGCATCCCTCCCAAACCGGAACATTTGCAGGAAGCGGAGGCGCATCTGAGCCGGGAAAGGGAGCTGTCGCTGGTGTTCCGCAAGCGGACCCCTTCGGGAAAGTCCTGATTCGTTGTTGGGATTCCCTGCCTTTTCCAAGATGGAAGCGACGAAGCCGGCCCTGCCAGGGTGCCGGTTTTGCGGGTGGGGGACAAAGAAGGAGGAGACTTCGGCAGATCTTTTCGCCGAAAAGAAGTTCCCGAGGCGAAGGGTCCTTCTTCCAGTCGGGGTGCCGGTGAACCGTTTTCCCCGTGTCGGGGTCCCGGGGATTTCACGGCTTCGGATCATCGGCCGCCTCTTCGCTTCCATGATTATATCCAATTGTCTTTGCCGCTTCAAAAACTTTGCCGCTCGCCGCTTCCGGGCCGCCATCGGCGGAGAGGAAGCGGCGGCGGGAAAAGGTTTTCGTTGAAAATATGATCGAAATTGAAAAATTTTGGATGAACTGACGGGTTATCCGGAGCGGCCGTGCGGCTTTCGTTTCCTCCGCGCCTCGTTGGCCGCCCGGCTCTTCCGTCGACGCGTCCGTTTAATGGTTTGGGGGTGCCTTCGGCGCCCCGTTTTTTGTTTTCATGTATTTTTTCATAGCCTCCTGGTACAATGGAAGGGAACGGAGCATCCCGGTTGAGCGGGATCGGCAAAGGGGGAGGCTCGCCGCTTCAGCGGCTTGGTCAGTCGGCCATTGGATTGTCTGGAGTTTTTGTAATTATCTGTAAAAATATACGGTTTGCCGTGCCCACAGAGTGTCAGCGCGGGGCGGAAAAGCGGATTCGTCCGCGTTCGCAAAGGGCGCGGAGGGAGGGGATTGCCCCCCGCCGTTTCCGGCGAAGCGGGACGGAGGCATCGGTTTCCAGGCGGAACGGTCAATTCGTGCCCGATGCGATCTCCGCCGCGTTCCGACCCGCGTTGATCGGGGGAGAAGCCTCCCTTGGCCGCCCGGAGAAGATCCGGCGGAGATTTTTTCTGCCGCCGGCACATGCGGCATTTCCGGTTGACTCGCCATAGCCGCATTGGCACATGTGCCAACCCAACCGGAGATCATGCGGAGTTTTCCACCCGAACCGGAAGGAGGATTCCTGGACATGCGTCGAGTCATCCTCCCTCCGATGCTTTGAAAAGATTTTTCCCAGATCAGCGGCGGGAGGTGTGTTCCGTTGAGGCAGCAATTGATCCGCTTGAAAGACCGGTTGAGCGATCTGAGCATGCGCAACCGCTCCATCCGGCTGCTGAAGGTGAATCACAAGTGGGGGTTGGATCTGTACCGGCTGGATGCGGTCCGGGGCCGCGGAGCGGTGGAGCAGATTTTGCGGGATGTTTTGTCCAAAAAGGAAAAGGTTTCGCTTCTCCGGATCACCTCCGATGAACGGCAGATGATGTCCCTGGGTCACCGGTTGACCGCCTTGTACCGGAATTTGCGCCGGATTGAAGAGGAAACCGGGATGTACGACCTGTTTCTGGGCTACCCTTTTCTCTCCGGCACCCTGTCAGACGGCACCTTTATTCAGGCTCCCCTTTTTTTGTATCCGGTCCGTCTGGAGCGGAGGGACACCAGCAACCGCTTCTGGGAACTCCGCCGGGGAGAGGGGGAGCCCCAGCTCAACCGGACGCTGATGCTGGCACTCCGGAAGTTCCAACGTTTTCAAGTGGATGAGGCGATTTACGATGAGGCGGAAAAGCAGGCGACAACCGGGGATGTCCGGGGTTGGGCGGAATGGCTGAGGGCGCACGGATTTGATCTTCCCGATCCGTGTCCCCGAATCCACCCCCTTCCCGAATACCGGCGGGACGAAATTCCGGAAAAGGCGCCTTTGGCCCTGTTCCGGCATGCGGTTCTGGGCCATTTCCCCCAGGGAAATTCCGCCGTTCTGCGGGATTACGAGGAGATGATGGAAAAGGAATCGCAGGGCCACGGTCTGGGAATGGCGGGAGAGCTGCTCCGGGCCGGAGAGAACTTGTGGGCCGGGGAAGCGGAAGGCGCCTCGGATTTCGCCGCTGCCTCTTCCGATGCGGAGGAGAAACTTCCGCCAATTCCCGAACGGGAGCGTTTTTGGCCTCTTCCGGCGGATGCCTCTCAGGAAGCGATCCTGAGGGAAGCCCGCGTCAGCAAGAAATTGGTCATCGACGGTCCCCCCGGCACGGGGAAATCCCAGGTGATCGTCAACCTGATCGCCGACGCCTTGGCGCGGGGAAAAAAGGTGTTGGTGGTCTGCCAGAAACGGGCGGCTTTGGACGTGGTGTTTCAGCGGCTGGAGGGGTTGGGGCTGAGTCCCTTCACCGCGCTGGTTCACGATGAACAGAACGATCGGAAGGCGCTGTATCTGCGCATCTACCGGCTTCTTTCCGATCCCCGGGCCGATCTTCCGGACCCGGAGCGGCACCTGGAGTCGGTCTGCCGCCAGCTGGAAGAGCGGGAGGTCGTGCTGAACGCGATCAAACGGGGGTTGTACGAGCGGCACCGCTCCGGATACAACGCCTATGAGCTCTATGCCCGGGCAAAGCGCGAAAATGAGGTGGAAGCGTTCGTCGATCTCGACGGAGTCCTGGATGAACTGGACCGGTACAGTCTGGAGGAGGCGCTGCGGCAGATCGGAACGTACGCTTCTTTTTACCGGCGGTTCGGCCGGGCGGATTATCCCCTCAAAGAGCGCCGCTCATTCGCTTCCCTGGATCTGGCGGGTTTTACCTCGCTGCGGGACCGGCTGGAGGAGATCCTCCGCAAGGCGCGAAGGACGGAGGAATTTTTGGCGGCCCTGGATCATGACAAGATCACTCCGGCATACACCTGGCTGATCATCGACCGGCTGGAGAAGATCGTTCCCGCGCTGGAATCCCGAGGGAAAAGCGTGATGCAAAAAATGCGGCTCTGGTGGTGGACGTCCTTCACGGGGAAGCGAATCATCGAAGAGCTGCTCGGAGGAAAGCCCTTTCGGGGCACTTCCTCCGCCGAGTGGCCCCGGATCCGCGAAAATCTGCGCCTCATGTACGATATGGCCAAGACGACGGAAACGATGTGTCTGGAACTGGAAAAGCTGCGTCCCCACTTTCAGGATTCCCTCATCGAACGGCTGAAAAGGGGAATCGAGAAGGGAAACATCCCCACCGGAGAACTGCAGGGGATCATCCAACACCTCGATTCGGACTTCGACGAACTGAGACAGATGGACCGGTTCTTTGAAGAAGCAACTCCCCTCGTCCGCACCCTGATCACCCGGGTGCGGGAGAAGATCGGCTGGCAGGCGGATTCCCTGCCGGAGCGATGGACGGATGCCGTCCGGCAGACGGTCTATCTCAAGTGGTTGGACGAAATCGAGCGAAAGCATCCCGTCATCGCCAAGGTGTCCACCGACGAGTTTGAAATCATCCGTCGTTCCTTCAAGGAGTTGATTCAGGAGAAGCGGAGAGCGGTTGCCCAAGTGCTGGTCCACAGGATGTATGAACGGGTGCGCCGGCTTAATGCCGAGCATCCCCGGGCGATGCAGCGGTTGAGATACGAGACGGGGGAGAAGAAGCGGAGAATTTGGCCTCTTCGCAAGCTGGTCCGCCAGTTTTACCAATCCGGCCTGCTGGATTTGATGCCCGTGTGGCTCACGTCTCCCGAAACCCTCTCTTCGATTTTTCCGCTGAAGGAAGGACTCTTTGATCTCGTGATTTTCGATGAGGCGTCCCAGTGTCCCGTGGAAAACGGGCTGCCTTCCATTTACCGCGGAAAACAGATCATCGTGGCCGGTGACGAGAAACAGCTCCCTCCCTCCACCCACTTCCGGGGAATGTTGTCGGCGGAGGAGGATGAGGAGGAGGCGGAAAACGGACTCGAAGAGTCGGAAAGCCTTTTGAATCTGGCCAAGCGGATCTATTCCGCCCGGATGCTGGAATGGCATTACCGGTCGGCTTCCCAGGAATTGATTCATTTCTCCAACCATGCCTTTTATCACGGCCGGATGGAGATCGCCCCCAATGTGCGTCCCTATCAGCATCCTCCGGCGATCCAGTGGCGGAAAGTGAACGGATTGTGGATCAACCGGCGCAACGAACGGGAAGCCCGGGAAGTGATCGAGGTGTTGAAGGAGCAACTGCGAACCCATCCCGAAGAAACCGTCGGGATCATCACCTTCAACGCCGACCAGCGGGATCTGATCGAGGAGATGATCGACCGGAGGGCTGAGGAGGATCCCGAATTCTCGGTCCTGTATGAAGAGGCGCAGAAGCAGGCGCCGGACCGCAGGGTGTTTGTCAAAAATATCGAGAACGTCCAGGGGGACGAGCGGGACGTCATCATTTTTTCCGTCGGGTACGCCCGGAACGAGGAGGGAAAAATCCGCCTCCAGTTCGGTTCCCTGAGCAGGCAGGGGGGAGAAAACCGGCTCAACGTGGCGGTCACCCGGGCGAAGCGGAAGATTGTCGTCGTCGCCAGCATCGAGCCCCACGAGCTCGATGTGGCCAACACCGCCCATAAAGGGCCGAAGCTGTTGCGGCACTATCTCGAGTACGCTCGGGCGGTCTCCGACATGGACCGGAACCGGGTGGAAGCCGTCATCTGGCGGATTAACGAGTATCACCACCTCGGCCGGCAGGAACGGGCGGATCGTTTTGATTCTCCCTTTGAACAGCAGGTTTGCGATGCGCTGAGAAGGTTAGGATACAAAGTGGACACCCAGGTGGGCGTCTCCAGTTACCGGATCGACCTGGCGGTGCTTCACCCCAAGGATCCCGAACGGTACATTCTGGGGATCGAGTGCGACGGAGCGATGTATCACAGTTCCCGGGACGCCCGGGAGCGGGATGTGTACCGGCAGGAATTTCTCGAATCCAAGGGATGGACGATCCTTCGCATCTGGAGCCGCAACTGGTGGCGGAATCCCGCCCGGGAGTTGGAGCGGATCGAGCATCGGATCCGGGAACTGGTGGAGAAGGAAGAGAGAAGGGAAGCCGCATCGATGGTCCGGGGTTGATGGGCAGTTTCCTTGCGGAGTGATAGAATGAAGGGGGTCGCCCCTTTCGGCGGCGGGCGTGGCCCCTTCATTTTCACCGTTTTGTTGGAGGAGAGGATTGTCGTGGATTTGCTGACCCGGGAGCTTGAGGCCATGGTCCGGAATGAAGCGCCGGCCATGGAACAAAAGGGGGAGATTTCCCCGAAAGTGTTGGAGGCGATCTACAAGCGGGGGCTGTTCAAGTTGTTGGTCCCCCGCGAATTGGGCGGCCACATGCTGCCGCTGCCCGAGGCCCTGCGCGTCTTTGAGGGGGCTTCCCGGATCGACGGCAGTTTCGGCTGGCTGGTCACCATCGGTTCGGGAGGGGGATATTTTGCCGCTTCCATGGAGCCGGAGGTTTGCCGGGAACTTTTCTCCCCCCGGGAGGCGGTGATCGCCGGAAGCGGCTATCCGGCCGGGGAGGCCCGAAGGGTGAACGGGGGATTCCGGGTGAGCGGTCGGTGGAAATACATCAGCGGTTGCGACTATGCGAGCATTTTCACCGTGAACTGCGTCATCCGGGATGAAGGCGGTGACGGGCGGATCCGCTCCTTCATCCTGATGCCGGAGCAGGTGAAAATCCTCCGGGATTGGAGAGCCTTCGGCCTCAAGGCGACGGGCAGTCACAGCATCGTCGTGGAGGAGGCCTTTGTGCCGGAACGGATGACCTTCGACATCGCCGAGCCGTATCCGGTCTACGAAGATCCCCTGTTCCGTTATCCCTTTCTTCCCTTCGCCCTGACCTCCTTTGCCGCCGTCGCCCTCGGCGTCGCCGCCCGCTTTCTGGAGGAAGCGCGGAACCTCCTTGAAGCCCGTCGGGAGGTCTGGCCTTCTCCGCGGGTGGAGGCGGGACTTCAGGCCGTCTCCCGGGCGGCGGAGCGGCTTCAAGGGGTCGCATCCGCCTTCTATCGCACCGTCGACGACACCTGGGCGATTCACAAAAACCGGCCCTTGACCGAGGAGGAGACGGCATCCGTCAACCGCAGGTCCAGGGAGACGGCCCAAGAGGCTCTCCTCCTCGCCGACGCCGTGTTCCCCCATCTCGGCATGGCCGGCATCATGGAAGGGGAGCCCGCCAACCGGGCCTGGCGGGATTTGCACACCGTCTGCCGTCACGTGCTGCTGTCGGACTGGGGATGAACGGGCGGCGATTTTGACCGTCAATGAACGATGTCCTTCGGGGACGGACCTGTGCCGACCGATTGTCGGACGTCTCGCGCTTTGTAAGATTCGGCCGTCGCTTCGCCCCGCCGGGTTCGGTCCCGGGTGTTTTACCGGGCTTCCGCGGCGGAGGGCATGGTCGCCGCAGGTTCTCCTTGCTTTTGTTTTTTTGCTTTTCGTCTCTGCGGTGTCGATGCCGCAAGGAGGCGTTTCTCCTTCCGGCCGTCCGGAAACAGTCCCGGACTTTTCCTTGACCTTCATCCCGGTGTCACGGGGCGGCGACAATGATCCCTTTCGCCCATGCGGGAGACGGGACGGGCCGTGCGCCTCCTTTGGAAAGAAGTGCGGCGCATCCGCCGGTGACGGGGCATCCATTCCGACAAAGGGGAGGAGAGGATGGAGGATCACCGCGAACGGGCGGACAAAGCCTTTCACGTGTGGATGATGATCTCCTCCGACAGGCACTCCTTCCGCTGGGATCACATTCTCCGAACCGGGGAGTCGGTGGAGTGGTCCGCCCGGAGAGTGTTGAGCAACTTCAAACGGGCCGGGGAAGGGGACCGGATCCTTTGCTACCAGACGGGCATCCGGGAGAAAGGGCTGGTCGGGATCGCCGAAGTGGTCCACCCGATGATCGAGGGGATACGGAACATGGAAATCAGGGGACTTCACCGCTTTCCCCAGACCATTTCCTACCAGTGGTTCCGCAAGCTCCCCGAATACCGGCAAACCCAGGCGGCCCGCCTCAGACACCGGGGCACGATGTTCAGCCTGACGGGACCCTTTATCCGCCGGGTGCGGGAGCGGTTGAAGGAAATGGGCGACCTCGAGGGGGCGCAGTTGTTGGAAGGGGCGGCGGATGAAGGATGACGGGGCATCCCGGTGCGGAAAGAAAACCGCGGCTTCTCCCTTTTTTCACTGAAACGGAAGGAAGGGGCGCGGAGTTATGTATTTATGAAGCGCCCTTGGGATCCTGGGGGGAGAAGTCGCTTCCGGGAGTTGCCGGCCAGCCACTCTATCCGCCGCACCTTGGGACGGTTCGGTGCCGGAGGGCGGGTTTTCCCGCGAGGAGGTAAACCAATGTTTTTTGAACCGGGTAAAGTCTATCGGGATTATTGGGTCGAATCGGTGCTGCATACCCCCTTCGGGGAGTGGGCGTTGGCGCTGGATGAAGCGCAGGATAAGGTGTATCTTCAACATGTTCCCCTTCGCAAACCGGCTCCGCAATCCTTGATCGATCAGTATTTCTCCCTGGATCATCCGCTGCTGGTTCCCTACTGGCAGGTTTATCAAGAATCCGAGGCCCTCGTGTTTGTTCGCCCCCATGTGCATGTGGACGGTCTGATCTATCGCTGTCCGACAGATGAAGAGACGGCCGCCAAATGGTGCGAGCAGCTGTCACAGCTGGAAGCATACCTGCAGAATCGGCCGATTCCGATGAAGATCGTTTATGTTCCCGAGAACATCGGGGTGACGGAACAGGGAGATCTGCGGGTGTTTCTTTGCGGGGACCCGGCGTATATGCAGTGCGATTTTTCCGATCGGGACACCTTCCGAAGGGTTCTGCTCGGCAAAAAGGGAAAGGAAAAAGCATCTCCGCACAATGACGACGTCCTCCAATCTTCCGCCGAAAAGGGGACGTCCGGAAAATGGCTTTGGGGGCTGGGCATTGCCCTTGCCCTGCTCGTCCTCGTCGGTTTTGTCGTCGGCGGTTTTGGACTGATGCATCTTTTGCAGAGGTTTGAGGTGAAGCCGGTCCCGGCCCGGACGGCTCCTCCGGAACAGGCCGAGGCGGATCCGCAGCCCGACGAACGGGATGCTGAAGCGGCGCCCGATCCGGCTCCTTCGGAAGATGCTTCCCCGCCCACACAGGAAGACGTCGAACAATCCCGGACCGCGGCCGAGGAATTCATCTCCTCGTTGGATCAGGACGAACACCAGCAAATCCTGAAGAAAAAAGCCCGTTCCATGACCGTGTTGCCCGGCATGGAAGCGAGAAAGATCGACAGCCGTCCCGGGGAAATCACCTGGGAAATCGAGGCGGAGGTTTACCATTCGGATGGAAACATGGAGGGGAAAATGTACCGGACCGTGTTCCGGGTGATCACAGTTAAGGAAAACGGCGCGTGGCAGGTGAAGGATGCGGAAGTGACCGCGGAGGAGAGGTTGTGAGGGAAAAAAGGCGGAGCAGCGGCCCCGGATGATGAGGGGCCGTTTTGCATGCTTCATTTATATTCCTCCCGTCGCGTGCTTCCCGATCAGGCCAATTTGGTGGTGGACGAGATAAAAAAGAACATTTTGGAGGCGACGGAAGAGTGCGGAGCGAAACAGATTGATCTGTTTTACGCCGGACCCGCCACGATTGCCCTGTTTTTGGGGCATCGGTGGAACCCCATTCCCGCAGTGCAGTGTTATGAATATATCGGGAGAACGGAGAAATATGTTCCTTCATGTTTTTTAAAGCCCGGAGCGACGAACATCCCGCAGACGGGCATGAATGCGCGGTGACCCCATGAGCCTGAGGAATGCAGAAGGCGCCGGTGGCGGAACGGAATGGGCGCGGAGGACTTCGACATGCGGATGGGGGATTGCCGGGCGCACCGAAAAACGCAAAGATTCGGCTTTCGGCCGATCGGTGGCATAAAGCGCGCGGGGCGGCAGGCGCCGCCCCTCATTCCTTTGGTTTTGCCTCGTCCTTCCCCACCGGAATCTCGATATCCAGCAGAGGCGCATACTGCTGGCTTCCGAAGATGTCCCGTTCGCCGGGGCCGCCGCTGGGGGATTTGCGGTAAATGGTGAATTTGATGGCGCAGGCCGGATCGAATTCCACAAAGTCGCAGATGCGTTCCTCCGGAATGCCGTACAGCCGGGCCACCGTTTCGCGGGTCAGTCGTTTGCTGGCCTTGACGAGCTCGTAGTTTTCCTTTTCCCGGAAAATGATGTCAAAGGTGATCTTGTCGGTGCCGGCGTTTTTGCTCCGGATCGTATTGGCCAGGTCCGACAATTTGACGGTCCGCGGGTTTTGGCCCCCGTTCATCTATTCGTCCCCTCCCACTTCGATCATTTTCACCTGAAACAGCTCCATCGGATCGTCCACCGGAATGACGTGGTTCATGGTCCACCGGTACGCCGCGGTGGCCGGCAGCACCTCGTCGACGACGAAGGCGGCGGTGCCGGCGGTCCCCTTCACCTCCGGCAGACGGGCGTAGAACAGCTGCCGGGTGCCCATCAGCGTGATTTCTTCCGCCAGCTTTTTCGTGGGCGCCACGCCCTCCACCACGACGCACAGCTCGTGGGAGCGGATTTCCTTGACAGGCTCCAACTCGCCCATCACGCCGTTTTTCCCATAAATCTTGAAATCCAGGTGATAATCCACGCCTTGGAACGTTTCCCGCACCTGGCCGGCGGCCCATTCCACCACCCGGTCGATGTTCCGGATCATGTACGGATCCCGGATGCCGGCAATGCCGATGTATTTTTCACCGACTTTCCCGGACCCTTCCAGTTTGACCTTGATCTTGCCTTCCGTCGGGATGAATTTGGAGCCGGTGATGCGGCAGGTTTTTTCATCGTACTGCTCGTACCGACAATGGGTCATGTCCAGCATTCCGCCCGCCACGTACTCGTAGTAGGGGTTGGATCGTTCATACATGGCGTGTCCGGCGACGGACGCCACCGTGCAGCGCTGCTTCGGATGCATGGCCGTCACTTTGACGTCCTCGTGGGTGATGGTGCCGATGACCGTTTCCTTGGCTCCGTAGGGTTCGGCGCAGAACGAGGCGCACTCCAGCACTTTTCCCAGGTAATACGCCAGGTCCTCCGGGAAACCTTCCCAGATGGCCGGCGCGGCAAACACCGCGCAGTCGCTGGAACGGCCGCCGATGATGACATCGGCCCCCATCTCCAGCGCCCGGATGTAGGGATGCACGCCGGCCACGGCGACGATGCGGTCCGTCTTTTCCAGGTCTTCCAAGGTCAAGGGGGAGCGGCCGTCCAATCCTTCGATGACGACGCCCGCTTCCATTTTCTTTTTGATATAGGCCTTATCCACTTCGGAATAGAAATACGCCAGCTTGAATTTCGGCAGGCGGTGCTCCTTGGCCAAATCCTTTATGATCTGAACGTACAAATCAACCCGGCTGTTGGAACCGGTGTCGCCGGCGGAACCGATGATCATGGGCACCCCTTGTTCCCGCGCCTTGACCAGCATCAGTTCCAGATCGTGCTTTTGCCACTCGTACATGCCCACCGACTTGTCGGCGCCCAGGGGCGCCGGGCCGATGTCGTCACTTCCCGAGTCGCAGCAATAGTAGTCCGGGCGGGTGGCGGCGCCGATGAAAAAGCTTTCCTCTTTCGTCGGTGCAAAACCCAGATGGCCGTTGGGACAGAGGATGCGCAGCTGCTGTTTCTTTGCCATGATCTGAGCTCCTCTCAGAAAATTTGGCACAAGAGATATTGACATGACATGTTATTACATGATTTAATAATGGTAATTATCACACAGTATATCATACCGGCAACATTTCCTAAAGTCAAGGTTTTGGAAAAAGTGGTTATTACCATTCATCTGCCGTTTGGGGGGTGGCCCGTTACAGCAGGAATTTGTAAGCGGTCACATGTTGGAACATTTCGGAAACAATAAAGGGAGTGAGGAGGAGAGAGGGATGCTGGGGTTGCCGATGGCCATTTGGTATCTCATCTTCCTGTTGTTCTTCGTGGCCGTCCTGTTCGTCGGTTTCAAGCGGCCGATATACGAAGTGATGGCTTTGGCCTTCGTCTTTATCGTGGTTATTACCGGCCGCTTTGACCTCTTTTGGCCGTCCCTTTTATATCCGTCCACCAGCAGTCTGTTTTACGCCATTTTTGCCTTTTTGGTGGTTGCGGTCATTTTCGATGAGACGAAAGTGGTGGAACGGATCATCAATTTGATCATGTCCGTGGTCGGCCGTTTTCGCGGAGGCGCCGGCTATGTGGCGCTGCTGGCCAGCACGTTCATGGCTTCGCTGTCCGGCTCCGGTCCCGGAAATGTGGCGACCACCGGTGTGTTCACCATTCCGACAATGAAGCGAACCGGTTATTCGCCGGCGCTGGCGGCCACGACGGAAATGTCCAGCAGCATGTTGGGAAACATCATTCCCCCCTCCGGAATCGTGCTGTTGACCTACGGCATTTTGGATGAATTGCACCCGGGCAGCATTTCGTCCAGCGCCTGGATGATGGCCGCTTACGGGGTGGGGTTGTGGTTCTTCCTGCAGCGCTGGCTCACCCTGTGGGTGTTTTGCCGTTATTACAAGGTGGAGCCGGTTCCGGCCCGGGAGCGGCCCCGGTTGGGCGCGAGCCTGCGAACCGGCTGGTCGGCCCTCCTGTTGCCGTTGTTGATTTTTCTTCCGCTGCTGCTCGATGCGCAGATGAAGGATTGGCTCACCGCCCGGCTCGGAGAGGCCGGTGCCGAAGCGTATTCCACTTCGGTGCTGATGTTTACGCCGGGGTTGGCGGCGGCCTATGCGCTGGGAATCGGCCGGAGGGCGGTCGGAGGATTTGACTGGCGAAAAATCCACGCCATGTTTCGGAAGACGATCGACAAGGTGGTGCCCATCGGGGTCACCATCTATATGGCTTATGCCATTTCGCAGGTGTTCGTCGGCCTGGAGGCCACCAATGCCATCGAAAAGTGGTTTGTCTCCCTCGGTCTGCCGGTCTGGGCGTTGATTCTTGTTTTGCCCCTCTTCTTCATGGTGTTGGGAATGGTATTGCCCGGTTCATCCCAGATCGCCATTTTGGGCGGGGCCGTGATCGCGGCCTTCGGCACGCTGGGAGGCGACCCGGTGCTGTTTGCGGCGCTGCTGCCGGCCATGACGGGAGCGTTGGAAGGGATGACGCCCCCCTTGGCGCTGGGGATGTACGTGGCCATGGGAATTGCCGGTTCGGGCTTTAAGGAGACGGCGAAATTGACGATCGTCTGGGTCGCGTGCCACGTGTTGCTGAGCATGGTGCTGTTGACCGGGTGGTTGCCCATTTACGGATTGTGATTAGAAAAGGGAGAGAAGGAGGGCTTGGCGTGGGAAAAATCGGGGAACTGTTGCATCATGTGTATGCGTTGATCGCCTTTGCGACTCTGGCCCTGGGATTTGTGGTCTGCCTGCTGTTTGCCTTCGGCATCGTCGTCGGCGGCCCGCCGGGTGAATCGGCGGCGGCACGGGCGGGGCAATTGATGCAGTGGGCCATCCGCCTGGCGGCGATCGCCGTGTTTGCCGGCCTTCTGAACATGTATTTGACGAAGCGGCACACGTTGACCTTGAAGGGCGAGATTCCGCCGGGGCAACCCGATAAGAAGGGAGCATAAGTGAAATGCGCCGCCGGGCGGGTGAGGGAAGCCGATGACATGGGATGGAGAGAAAAACCGGCCGCTTTGCATCGGGGTGACAGCGCCCGTCGACCGGGGCGAAGCCGCCGACCTGTATCCGGGCCATCCGCTATTGTATTTGGAACGAACGTACCTGGACGCATTGCAGTCCCACGGAATGATGCCGCTCATCCTTCCGCCCGTCGACGATGAGAAGTGGCTGATGCGGTATGTGTCGCAGATCGACGGATTGCTGTTGACGGGGGGAGGTTATTTGCCCCTGGAGGGCGATCCTTCCCGCTTGCCGGGATTGGAAGGTACCGGGCGGGAGCGGTTCGCTTTTGAAATGGCGCTTCTGGAAGCGGTCGTGCCGACCGGTATGCCGGTGATGGGCATCTGCCGGGGCTGCCAAATGATCAATGCGTTTTTCGGCGGGAGCCTGGTCAACCTTTCCGCGGAGGGAACGGCGCGGCATCATCAGGAGAAAAGGAAAATTCCCGGTCACGTGCCGGTGCACGGGCTGAAGGTGGACCCCGGCAGCCGTGTGGCGGCCTGGACCGGCCAAACCGAAATCCGGGTCAATTCCTTTCACCGGCAGGTCATCGCGCGTCCGGGAAAAGGGTTGACGGTGACCGCCAGGTGCGCCGAGGACGGGGTGGCGGAGGTCGTGGAGGCGCAAGATCACCCTTGGCTGGTGGGATTTCAGTTTCACCCGGAAAAATTGTGGCGAACGGAACCGGTCTGGTCCAACGTGTTCCGGTCCTTTCGGGAGGCCGCACGCGCATACCGGAGCGGGCAAGCGTAGCGGCTCCCTTTTTCTTTCCTTATTTCCATCCATGACAAAACCGGTTAAGATGAATGTGAACACTTTCTATGGATGGTGTAACGGCGCAAGGAGGTCATCAGATTGCCGTCGGGGTCAGGCCAACCGTTGTACAAACAGTTGGTAGCCTATTTTAAAGAAAAGATCGAATCCGGGGAATGGGCGGTGGGGACACAGATCCCCTCCGAACGGGAGTTGTGCAAGCAATTTGACGTCAGCCGGATTACGGTTCGGCAGGCGATCGCCGTGGCGGAAAAAGAGGGATTGCTGCAGGCGGTCCAAGGGAAAGGAACCTTTGTGGCCAAGCCGAAGATTCACCAGGAGCTGCAACAGATCACCAGCTTCAAGGAAACGATGACCATGTGGGGGATGGTGCCGCGCACCAAAGTGTTGCGCATCGAGAGCGAGCCCGCCGATCTTGCCATCGCTTCCGTGTTGGGGATCCCGGAAGGCGGCCCCGTGGTCCATCTGGAATTGATCGGCTATGGTGACGATTTGCCGATGGTGTATTACCATTCCACGTTTTCCCACCCGATCGGAAAGCGGCTGGCGGAAGAGGCGAAGAAGCTGGAGGAAGCGGGGGAAGGGTTTTCCACCTATGATTTGTATGCCAGGGCCGGTCTGGAACAACCCGGCATGGTCAAACAGACCTATGAAGTGGGAGCCGCCTCGGCCCGGGTGGGCGAATTGTTGCAAATTCCGGAAGGACAGCCGCTGTTTCACGTCACGTCCATTTTCAGCTCCAGGGCGGAGCGTCCTTTGGAATTTCGCACGGCATACTACCGCGGGGACAAATACAAGTTTTACATCACCCGCAGACTGTGACGGGCGCTCCGGCGGGGTTTGGGGGCCTTTCGGGCGGCGCTATGTTCCTTCCATTTTTCCGGAAAAGCTAAAACGGGCCGACTCCCGGGAAGTGCCGTCTGGTTCCCCGCGGCTCCGGCTTGTGAAATGGGTCCTGCGTGACCCATGTTTCCGCTGTGGCGGCGCGGCTTCTTCCCCTCACCCGTGCACTGAAGGATATGGCCCACCGGCAGGCCCGTGGCGTGGAGAGTTGGCGCGCCGCGGGCCACTTTCATCCGATGGTTTTTGGCGGCTGCCCTGGCGTGAAGGCTCATCTCCCAGATGGCGTGAGGATGGCTTCGGAACCGGGAATGTTGCAGCAAAAAGTTCATCCTCCTGCAGCCAAGGGTTCGACTCCGGGACGACGAAAGGTGATTTTTGGGGCCGACTCATCTCATAATGGGAAGAAGAAACACCGGATGACCGCATCCCATTTGAGGCGGTGGAGATGCAGATGGGCGGCGACCCGGCATGTGGTGATGGAAATGAATATTGGACCGGTGGCGGACAAGCCGTCGGAGGACGGGGCGCGGAGGATCTTCATTCAGGCAAAGCGGTGGAGCGGATCGGAAAAAGCGGTGATGCAGACCTTTGGCGAATGTTTTGGAAGCGAGAGCGGAAGGAGGGTTGGATCACTAAAGAGACCGCATTGGGAAGAAATCGTCCCCACGGATAACGAGCGACCGGTCATGATTTCGGAACGGCCCGCAGAGGACACTGTGGATTCCGATTGCCTGGAAGTGAAACGCCCTTGCGGAGGTGCGCCATGACTTATCCCATCGGTTCCCGCGTCAAAATCCGGGGAGAGGAATGGCTGGTTCAGGATGTTCGTCCCACGGAAACCGGACATTACGCCGTCCGGGTGGTCGGGTTGTCGGAAGTGGTGCGGGATCACCAGGCCACTTTCCTCACTTCGATCGATCCGATTGATCCCATCAGACCGGAGGACGTGGAATTTGTTCCCGACGATTCCCCCGGGTATCGCCGGACCAAACTGTTCCTGAATGCCCTGATGATGCGCACGCCGATCCTGGGCTCGGAGGTCACCGTGCGGGGGCAGGCGGCGATGGACGACAGCGATTATCAGTACGTGCCCACCCAGATGGCCCTGGAAAGGCTTCGCCCCCGCATTTTGATCGCCGACGGCGTGGGTTTGGGCAAAACCATCGAAGCCGGCGTGATGCTTGCCGAGCTGATCCGCCGCGGCCGGGGACGGCGGGTGCTGGTGGTGGCCCCTCGGTCGATGCTGGAGCAGCTGCAAAAGGAGATGTGGACGCGCTTCTCGATTCCGCTGATGCGGCTGGATTCCGTGGGGATCGCCCGGATCCGCCGGGAAATCCCCCAGAACAAAAACCCCTTCCATTACTACGACAAGGTGATCATCTCCATCGACACCCTGAAAAATGATGATCGCTACCGACTTTTTTTGGAAAATTGCACCTGGGACGTGGTTTGGATCGACGAAGCCCACAACGTGGCCAACCAGCACACCGACCGCAACCGGCTGGCCACGCTGCTGGCCAACCGTTGCCACAGCCTGATCCTGACCTCGGCCACGCCCCACAACGGGAAGCCGGAAAGCTTCGCCGCGCTGCTTAGGATGCTGGATCCCACGTCGGTGGCCGATCCGGAAAAGATCGCCAAGGAAGAGATCCGGCATCTGGTGGTCCGCCGGTTTAAAAATGACGTGTTGCCCCAGACGCCCGGATTCAAGGATGTTCACGATGCGGCCGTCTTTTGCCCTGCCACCCCGGAGGAGGACGAACTGCTGATCCGTCTGGGGGAAACCCTGGTGCACGCCATCCGGTCCGGCAAGCCCAAGCGGGATGCCCTCTTTTCCGTGACCCTGCTCAAGGCGTTTTTGTCCAGCCCGACGGCCCTCATCAAAACCCTGGATCAACGGATCCGGCGGCTGGGGCGGAAGTTGGCGGAGGATCCGGAGGCCGAACGGTACCTCAAGGACCTGAGGGATTTGAAACTGTTGCGCCAAATGGCCGAAGCCATTCCGATGGAGCGAAGCAGTAAATACCGGGAACTGAAGAAACTGCTGCGGGAGTGGAACTGGGACGGCAGCCCGCAGTCGCCCCGGGTGATTCTCTTTTCGGAGCGGATCGACACCCTGATCGCCCTGCGGGAGCGGTTGATCCGGGACTACGGAGTGAATGAGGATGTTGTCGCTTTGTTCACCGCCCGGATGTCGGACACGGAACAGATGGAGGTCGTCCGGTCGTTCAACGAGGGAACCTCCCCGATCCGCCTGCTGCTCGCCTCCGACGTGGCCTCCGAAGGAGTGAACCTGCATCACCGCTGCCATCACCTGGTGCATTTCGACATCCCCTGGTCCTTCATCCGGCTGCAGCAGCGAAACGGCCGGATCGACCGCTTCGGCCAGCTAAACACGCCGGAGATCCGCTACCTGATCCTCAAAAGCGATAGTGAAGCGGCGGGGGCGGAAACCCGGGTCGTGGAGAAATTGGTGGAAAAAGCCCAGCGCATTCAGCACAACCTGGGCGATCCCGGCAGCATTCTGAAACTCTTCGATCCCGACGAGGAAGAGCAATACGTTCAGGAGCGGATCGCCGAAGGGGACCCCCTGGACGACATTTTCGGCGACGATGACGATTGGGATCTGGACTTCGATTTTGTCCCCCGAACCACCACCCATGTGTCCATCCGGGAGAAGGAAGTCCCCCGGATGTACCGGGACTGGCTCGAACTGATGGAGGATTTGCAGGCGGAATTGGAACGGGACCGGAAAAATTTTGAGCGGATTCACGGATTCAGAGATCCCAACCGCCAAGGGGAAAAGATCCGCATCGACCGGGAGCGGAGGCGGGTGACCATCTCGGTTACTCCGGATCTGAAAAGCCGTCTCCGATCCCTGCCGCCGGAAGCCCGTAAAGGGGAGGAAATTCATCTCACTACCGACGCAAGCCGGGTGATGCGCAGCATCCGGATGGCGACCATAGACGGCGCGTGGCCCCGGGACCACCTCCTGTGGGACATTCACCCCGTGGCCGACTGGGTGGCGGACCGGGCCTTGGGCCTGTTTCCCTCCCGGACCGCGCCAACCCTTACCCTTCCCTTTCTGGAGGAAGGCATCTATTATTATCTGATCCAGGCCCAGGCCCTCACCGAGAGCGGCCACCCCGCCCTGGCCGAATGGCTGGTGGTAGAGCGGGCGGATGACGGCTTCCGCGCCCGTCCCTTTGAGGGAAGACGGGATCCGCTGATGCGCGGCGCGTGGGTGAACTCGTCCAAGGAAAACGATGTGACCGGACCGGATATGGACATCCGGCGGGTGGTGGCCTGCGCCCGGGAGTATGTGAACAAAAGGCTCAAGGAGCGGCAGCGGGAATTGGCGGAGCGGATCCGCGAAGAGAAGGAGCGGCTGAAAAAATGGTATTGGGAGAGCATCAAGCCGCTCCGCCACCAGCAGGGAACGTTGCTGGACGATCCGCTGCGGGCCGCCCGGCTCCGCCGGCTGGAGGCGGAACGGCACAAAATCGAATTCACCTATGAATCCACCGTCAATGAACTGGAGAGCATGCTGAAAATCAAGGGCGACCCGGTGCTTCGCGTCTGTGCCCGCTTGATGAGGGGGTAAAGAGATGACGATCGCGAGTCTCGGAAACATAAACGACTTCTACAACCCCTTCTTCGTGGAAAACCGCCTGAAGCGGGAAGCAGCCTCCATCCTGAAAGCCGTTTTCGCCGAGGGGGAAGATCCGGCCGCCGCCATCCGGGCTCTGCGCCAGGACTACCAAGGGATCAAGGGGAAAGTGCGGGAACAGGCGGCCGGTGCGCAGCAGGATCTGACCGGCTGGCACGAAAGCCTGGCCCGGGCCCTCGGGTACGCCGACTTATCCCGGGATGCCGCGTTGATTCTGGAGGACGGCCGGCGGATGGCCCTCCTTGCCGATCTGCGGGACGAGGCGGACCGGCGGTTGGTCGCGCTGCTGGAGGGCCCCTTTGTTTTCGAAGGGGAGGGGCTGCTGAAGGTTTCCTGGAGCGACGGGCCCGGGGAAGAGGACCGAACCTTGGAAAACCGGGTGGGACTCCTTTTCCGGGAGGCAAACCGTCCCCGCTTCGTCCTCGCTTTTCTGGGGCGCTTTGTCTGCCTGTTTGACTGTGAGAAATGGAGCGATCGCCGCTACTTGGCGGTGGATCTGGATCTGCTCTTCAGTCCCTTGGCCAAGGGCGACGCGGAGGTGTTTGTCGGTCTGTTCCATCGGAGGATCCTGGCCGGATCCCGGCGGGACGATTACTTAAACCGTCTGGAGGAGGAGTCCCGCCAGCATGCGGTCGGCGTCACCGAGGACTTGAAACATCGCGCCCGGGAAGCGGTGGAGCTGCTGGGGAACGAGTTTGTTCACTATCAGCGCGCCCGCCACAAACCTTATCTCAACGTCCCGGGCTTGGAGCGGCGGCTCACGGCGGAATGCCTCCGCTATGTCTACCGGCTTCTGTTTCTCTTTTACGTCGAATCCCGCGCCAAAGAACAGGGCATCGTTCCGATGCAGAGCGAAGAGTACCGCTCCGCCTACAGTCTGGAGGCCCTGCGGGATCTGGAGAACCAACCCCTCATCTCCGAGGCGGCCAAAAACGGCACCTACTTCCAGGAGAGCCTGGACAAGCTGTTCAAGCTGATCAACGAGGGGGGACCTACGGGGACGCATAACCAACAACGGGCTCCGGCGATCGGCGAGAAGCCCTTGTCCGCCGGTTTTACCCTGAGGGGGCTCCGCAGTGAGCTGTTCGATCCGGGATCGACGCCGCTTCTCTCTTCCATCAAGATCCGGAACGAAGTGCTGCAGAAGATTATTAGACTTCTTTCCCTGGCGGAGGGGAAACAGGGACAGCGACGGATCAGCTATGCCGGGCTTACCACCAACCACTTGGGAGAGATTTACGAGGGACTGCTCTCCTATTCCGGCTTCTTCGCCCGGGAGAAACTGGTGGAGGTGAAGCGGGCCAAAGACAAGGGAAATGGGATGGTCCCGACCTGGTTTCTCCCCGAGGGCAAACTGCCGGAGTACAACCTGAAGGAGGAGGAATTCGTTCTCCGTCGGAACGATGACGGGGAATGGGAGAGGGTCCACTACGAGAAAGGCACCTTCATATTCCGCCTGAGGGGGAGGGAACGGCAAGAGACGGCCAGCTACTACACCCCCTCGGTGCTGACGGAGGCCGTTGTCCGCCACACCTTGAAGGAGATCCTGCCGCGGCTTTCCGCCGATGAGGTGCTGAAGCTGACCGTTCTGGAACCGGCCATGGGTTCGGGATCGTTCCTGAATGAAGCGGTGAACCAACTGGCGGAAGCCTACCTTGCCAAAAAGGAAGAGGAGATGGGGGTCCAGCTGGAGGAAAGCCGACGGGCTTTCGAACTGGCCCGGGTCCGCGCCTACATCACCGCCAAGCGGGTTTACGGCGTGGACAAAAACCCGCTGGCCATCGAACTGGCCGGGGTGAGCCTCTGGTTCAACACCCTTCATGCCGGTCAGGCGGGTCCCTGGTACGAAGCCCGTCTGGCCGTCGGAAACAGCCTGATCGGCGCCCGCCGCGCCGTGTACAGCGAGGAAAGCCTGAGGATGGGGAGATGGACCGACCAGCCGCCGGACCGGAATCGCACCGGGGTGGAGCGGGGGGAGAAGGTGTACCATTTCCTCCTTCCGGACCCCGACATGTGCAAATACGACAAGGATCGAGCGGTCAAGGAACTGTGCAAGGAGGAACTGGCGGCGATCCGGAAGTGGAAGAAACAGTTCCCCAAAAAGATCGAAAAGGGGTTCTTTCAACGCCTGGCCCGGCTGTCCGCGGAGATCGACCGGCTGTGGAACAAGGCGGTTGAGCAGCGGAAAGAGCTGCTCGATCAAGTGGATGACCGGCTCACCGTGTGGCCGGCTTCCCAAGAGGAAGACCAGCCCAATAACTATACCATCCGGGAGCGGAAGGCCAAGCTGAGGGAGCTTCTGGAGGGCAACCACAGCCCCTTCCATATCGTGAAGCGGATCCTGGACATCTGGTGCGCCCTCTGGTTCTGGCCGATCCAAAAGGCGGACCGGTTGCCATCCTATGACGGGTGGATTTCGGCGGTGGAAGATTTGGTGAAGGCCGCGGATATCCGTTCGGAGGGTGTGGCCGGCGTGGAGGAGAGGCACCCCTGGCTTTCCATTGTCAAGGAAGTGGCGGAGAAAGAGCGCTTTCACCACTGGGAACTGGTCTTCGGGGAGGTGTTCGAGGACAACGGCGGGTTTGACGTGATCCTGGGAAACCCGCCCTGGGTGCCGGTGGAGTGGGAAGAGCGGGACGTTCTCGGAGAATTTGATCCGTTGATTGAGCTTCGCAAAGAGCCGGCGGGGACGGTGGCCCGGAAGCGGGCGGATTTGCTGAGGGACCCGTCCATCCGGGTGGCTTATCTGGATCTCTACGTTTCCCGGACGGCTTCCCAGGCTTATTTCAGCTCGCCGACCCAATTTCCGGAACTGCAGGGCTCCAGAGCCAATCTGTACAAATGCTTTATCGTCCGGTCGTGGTATTGGGGATCGGAAAAAGGGCGGATCGGCCTGCTTCACCCGGAGGGCGTGTATGACGAGGCCAAGGGCGGCCGCCTGCGGAGCCTGCTGTACCCGCGGCTTGTGGCGCATTATCAGTTTGTCAACGAGAAAAAGTTGTTCAGGGACATCACCAATCACGTACGGTTCAGCATCAACATTTATCAGGTCCGGCCCAAGAAGCGCATCTCTTTCCGTCACATGGGCAATTTGTTCGTCCCCAAGACGATCGACGAGTCCCTGCGCCACAGCGGGGTCGGACCCGTGCCCGGCTACAAGACGCGGGACAACCAATGGGAGACGCGGGGGCATGCCCGCCGGGTGGTGACGATCACCGATGAAGAGCTCGCGCTGTTCCGCAATTTGTACGGGGATGAGAGGGAATCGGTTCTCAAGCAGGTCCTTCCGGTGATCCACAGCGAGGAAGTGTTGCGGGTACTCAAGCGCTTTACCGAGGCCGGTGTTTCCTTGGCAAAAAGCGAGGTGGAACATGCTCAAACGCAGTGTTGGAATGAAACAGCCGATGTGAAACAAACCAAAACGATCCGGCGCCACACCCGCTTCCCGGAGCGGGTGGATGAACTGATTTTAAGCGGTCCCCACATCCATGTGGGGAATCCCCTGTATAAAACCCCCAATGAGGGATGTTCGACGAACCGGGATTACTCGGCCGTCGATCTTGAGCGGGTCACGGAGGATTACTTGCCCCGGACCAATTACGTGCCGGCCGTGTCCATGGAGGAGTACCGCAACCGCGCGCCGCGCTTCGGGGAAGTTTCCTTTTTGGACCGGTACCGGCTGGTGCACCGGAACATGGCGGGGCCGACCTCCGAAAGGACCTTGATTTCCGCCGTCATTCCGCCGGGTGCGGCCCACATCAACGGGCTGCGCTCGCTGTTATTTGCGGATTACCGGACCCTGGCGATCTTCTCGGGCGTCACCTTTTCGATCGTGGCCGATTTTTTCATCAAGGCCTCCGGAAAGGACAACCTTTACAGTCTGGTGGAACAACTCCGGCTTCCCGACGACCCCGAAATCAGCCGCATGATCATCGCCCGGGCGCTGCGGCTAAACTGTTTGACCATCTACTACAAGGGCCTGTGGGAGGAACTCTACGACCCGGCCTTCAACGAAGACGGCTTTGTCAAATCCGACCCGCGCCTCAAGCCCTGGAGCCACCTGACCCGCGAGTGGAACCGGGATGTGGCGCTGCGGACGGATTACGAGCGGCGGCAGGCCCTGGTGGAGCTGGATGCCCTGGTGGCCCTGGCCTACGGCTTGACCAAGGAGGAGCTCCTCACCATCTACCGTGTCCATTTCCCGGTGCTGCAACATTACGAGCGGAACGAGCGGTTCTACGATGCGCGGGGCCGTTTGGTGCCCAGGGATGTGGTGAAAGCCCATCAGTTGCAGTACAAGATCGACCGAGGGCTTGCCTCCATCCCCCGGGGGAAGGCCCTGCAACAGCATCGGGAGCGGTTGGCGGCGGGCTATGTGCCGGTCCGTCCGGGAACCGAGGAGCCCTTTGACCGGTGCGACCGGGAGGAAGACATGAGCCAAGCCTACGATGCCTTCAAGCGGATATTGCAGGAGGCGACAGCATGATTCCGGCATTGCTCGCGAAGGAATGGAAAGACGCTGTTCTGGAATACATCGACACGGTGTTTCCCATTCGGGATGACCGGGTGCGGGGAGCGTGGATGCAGTTTTTGCAGGATCCGGAGATGGGCCTGTTCAAGGGGGCGTACCTTAAGGCCCGGCTTCCCTGCCGGACAGCGGAGAATCCGGAGGAGGTCCCCTTAAAGCAGGTCCGGCCGCCCTTTTCGCCCTTTGTCCACCAGATGAAAGCCTTTGAGCGGCTCAATTCCGATCAGCCCGGCGGTCCGAAACCCACCTTGGTCACCACGGGGACGGGTTCCGGGAAGACGGAATCCTTCCTGTATCCGGTGGTGGACCACTGCGTGCGGATGCGCCGGAAGGGACAGCCGGGGATCAAGGCAATCATCCTGTACCCCATGAACGCCCTGGCTCAGGATCAGGCCAAGCGTTTGGCCGAGCTGATCGATACTCACCCGGAGACCAAAGGGGTGATCACCGCCGGCCTTTATGTGGGGCAGGGGGGACCGGGCCAATCCGGGAAAGCGGATGTCAGCAGTCGTATGACCCGGGACCGGCTGATCGAGGACCGGCAGGTGTTGCGGAAATACCCGCCGGACATCCTGCTCACCAACTACAAGATGCTGGACCTTTTGCTGCACCGGAAGGCGGATGCGTCTCTTTGGGCCGCCAACGATCCGGAAACGCTGCAGTATCTGGTGCTGGACGAGTTCCACGCCTACGACGGGGTGCAGTTGGCGGACATCGCCTGCCTGATCCGCCGCCTCCTCTCCCGTCTGAAGATGGAGCCGTCCTCCCTCTGCCCCGTGGCCACCTCCGCCACCCTGGGGGACGGAAGCGAACGAGCAATGGAGGAACTCCGAAAGCTGGCTCACACCGTCTTCGGTAGACCCTTTGACGTCGATGCGGTGGTGACGGAAAGCCGCCCCTCCCTGGAAGATTTCCTTGAGCCGGTAAAGGATCTCCCCATTCCCCAAGCGGTGGAGGAGATGCTTCCCCGGCCGCAGGAAGACGCGGAGCACTACATCCGGCGACAGGTGAAGCTGTGGTTCGGGGAGGAACTGGGGGGACGAGAGCTGGGGGAACGCCTCCGCTCCCATCCTTGGTTTGACCTTCTCTGCCGGACCGCCACCGCCCGCCCGGTGTCCTGGGATGAATTGGTGGACAAGTTTCTCCGGGAGTTTGCCGGAGATGCGGAGGAGGATCGGGAAGGGGTGGAGCGGCGCCTTCATTCCTTCCTGGCCGTCATCTCCCATGCCAAGGCGGACGACCGCCGTCCCCTCCTTCCCATCCAGGTCCAGCTCTGGACCCGAGAGATGCGGGGACTGGTCCGGGGGATCGGGGAGGAACCCGCGTTTCGTTGGGGCAACCAGGGGGATGTCCATGCCATGTCGGAATACCAAGAGGACGATGGTATGTCCAACAGGGAAAACCGGAAGCGTCCGTACATCGCTCCGCCGGAGCAGGCGGCTTTGCCGATGTGCGTCTGCTACGCCTGCGGGGTGAGCGGCTGGATCAGCGTCCAGAACGAAGGCGATCCCCGGCTGTGTACCGACCCGAAGGAGATCAGCATGGTCTACGGCCGTTCCTCCCACAACTCCACTCCGGACGAGGAAAAGCGTATGCTGCGTTTTCTCTATCCGGAGTCTTGCGGTGCACCCATCCGGGGAACCTACAGCGAACAATATCTGACCGTCCGCGGGGCTGTTCTGGAGCAAAAGCCGGGTCCCGACCGGGTGAAGGTGTATGTGGTCTCTCCCTTCGACGCCTTTGGGGAAAATCAATGTCCCTATTGCCGGGAAAAAGACAGCGTCCTGCTCGTCTCCATGCGGCGGGCCGGCCTCAGTTCCGTGCTGATCGCCCATACCATCGGCTCCCCCCACACCGCGGACCGGAAGATGCTCACCTTCGTCGATTCGGTGCAGGATTCCGCCCACTTGGCCGGATTCATCCGCCATCGGACCCAATCCACCCTTCTCCGGACGGGGATCCGGCAGATGCTGGAGCGGGGGTATGACGGGGCGACCCTGGACCGGTTGCTGCGGGAGTGGCAGCCCTATTGGCGGAAGGAGCTGGGGGATGAGGGTTATCTGAAGGCCTTTGTGGAACGGGACGAAGAGGAGGAGCTGCTGGCCGGACGCTTTCCACGGGACGTTTCCAAGTGGTCGGAGGAAATCTGGGAGGACGTCCAGGCCTATGTCACGTGGCGGGTGGTGAAGGAACTGGGATTGCACGCCCGCCTCGGCCGCTCCCTCTATCTCACCGGCAGCACCGTCCTGGGCGTATCGGAGGAAAAGTTGACCGAAGCGGCCAAGCTGGCGGCGGAATCGATCCGAGAGATGGAAGCGTTCCTGGACCGGGACGGAGGGCTGGAGAAGCGGGTGCGGGCCCTGATCCAAGGGATCGTTCACCGCATGGTCTTAAGCGGCGGCATTTCCCATCCGCTTCTCGACCGGTTCCGGGAGAAGGGGAGTCGCCACTTCCTGACTGAAAAGATGAATCCCCTTTATGAGCGCTCCAAAAGGCATCCCCGCTTTTTCACCGATGAAAAGGTGCGGGGGGATGCGCTGGATTCGCTGCAGGCCGGAGAAGACAGCTGGATCGTGCAATATTTGGTCCGATCCTTGGAAGCGCCGCTGTTGGAAGGGAAATTCCAACTGCAGGATGATCCCGACAGAGGATACATCGCCCTGCGCCTCTTCCAGGCGATGCAGGAGGCGGGACTGGCGGATGTCCGGTTCTTCGGCAATCACCATACCTACGGTCTGGATCCCCGGGCTTTGGAAGTGCACAAAACAACGGCCCGGATCCAGTGTCGGGAGTGCCGGCAGGAGCTGACCGTTCCCCGGAAGGAATTGAGGCGATATGTGGAGGAGGTGCCCTGCATTACCTACCGGTGCCAAGGGATCTATCGGGAGGTGCCGGAGGCGGAGCGTTCCTATTACGATCGGGTGTATCGGGAATCGCTCCTTGAACCGATTGTCTCCAAGGAGCATTCCGGCCTGCTGTCCCCTCAACACCGGAAGGAGATCGAGCGCCGGTTTGCCGACAGGGATGCGGAGCATCCGGTCAATGTCCTGGTCTGTACCCCGTCGATGGAGATGGAGATCGACATCGGGGATTTGTCCACGGTCCTTTTGTCCGATGTCCCGCCCACCATTGCCAACCGGGTCCAGCGGGTGGGACGGGCCGGGCGTTCCAGCGGGACCGCACTCATTTCCCAACTGTTCCGGGATGTTCCCCATGATCAGTATTTTTGGCAGACGCCCCGGGAGCTCTTGCAGGGACGGGTGGAAACGCCGGTTTGCCGGTTGGACGCCCCGGAGGTGTTGAAGCGCCATCTGCGGGCGTATCTGCTGGACTCGTGGATCCGGGATCACCCTTTGGCGGAGGTGCCGCCGACGGTGTCCCGTCTCCTGGGAGAGGCGGAGATGAACGGGTTTCCTCACCTGTGGTACGCCTATGTGGAGCAGAACGGGGAACGGCTGTGGCAAGGGTTTGAATCCCTCTTGTCGGATCACTTGAGGCGGGACAGCGTGGACAAGGTGAAACACTTTTTCCTGTCCGGCGAGTGGAAAGAGGAGATCCAGGCCGTGATCAAGCGGCGGAAAGAGGAGATCCGGGAAGCCCAGCTTCATCTGCGGCGGATCAACGAGCGGTTGAAGCAGCCCGCCCTGCAGGGCGAAAACGGTGAAAACGCCCCCGAACGGAAGGAATTGGACCGCATCCGCGCCCAGGCCCGTCAGCACTACAAAATGCTCACCGGGGAAAACAGCCTGGAGTGGTGGACGGTGGAAGGGCTTCTCCCCAACTACACCTTCCCCGACCGGGAAGTTGTTCTGCGCCGGTTCCTTCCCAAGCCCGGGGAAGCGTTGGAGACGGAGGATTTTTCACGGTCGCCGGAAATGGCCCTCCGGGATTTTGCTCCGGGAAACAGCTTTTACGCCCGGGGCCATGTGACCACCGTGAACCAGATCCCGATGATCTCCCGGGAGTTGGAAGAATGGCGTTTCTGCCCGGATTGTCACCACATGGAGCGGGCGGAAGGAAAAGCCGCCGGCGCTTGCCCCCGATGCGGCAACCCCGCGTGGCAGGATCAGGGGCAGGTGCAACCGATGGTCCGGCTCACCCGGGTGATGTCCCGGGTGCGGCCATCGGAGGATGCCGCGATCCGGGATCAGGAGGAGGAACGGGATCGGCAGCCGACGGAGATTTTGACCCTTTTCGAATTCCCCGACGCCCCGCTGATCAGCCAAGCGGTCAAAGGGCAGGTGTTCGGCTTTGAGTTTTTCGAATCCGCCGTGATGCGGGAGATCAACTTCGGGCCGAAAAACCGGGAGCAAACCCGGCGCAAGGTGGCCAACCATTCCGTTCCCCTGAAAGGCTTCACCGTTTGCACCAAGTGCGGGGCCGCGGCGGAGAAAACCGGCAAAGGGGGTTGGGCCGTCCGCCATGTCCGGGGATTCGGCTGTGATCGAAACGCCGGCCGGTCCGACGTGGTGCAGCAGATGACTGCCCTGGGCACCAATGAGGAGCGGGTGAGCGGGGCCGGGTTTGAAAAGGGGATTTATCTCTACCGGGAGCTGAAGTCGGAAGTCCTGCGGGTGCTCTTGCCCGTCTCCGATGCCTTGTCCAAAGAACGGATGGCCACGTGGGAGGCCATCCTCCGGCTGGGCCTGCGGGAGAAAATCGGCGGGTCCGAGCGACAGATCGGGATGGCTCCCTATGATGAGCCCATTCGTATGCAGAACCAGACCATGCGGGCCCGTTACCTCGTCCTGTATGACAAAATTCCCGGGGGGACGGGGTATCTCCGGCAATTGGCGGAAGAGGGGGAGCTCTACGACCTGTTGGTCAAAGCCCATGCCAGGATCCGGAATTGCTCCTGTCAACATGAAGGGCGGATGGACGGTTGTTACCGCTGTCTGTTCCGTTACGAGTCCCAGTATGATCAACAATACATCTCCCGGCGTATGGCGCTGGAAATGCTCGAACCGCTGTTGGAGGATCCAAAGAAATGGGAGCGAAGAGAGCAACTCCGGGTTGAGGAGATGGACGCCCGGCGCCTCCTGATGGAGAGCGACTTGGAAGCGTTGGCCGAAAAGCGGTTGATCCGGCGGCTGGAGGATCGGCTGACCCACGCCACTTTATCCGTGGAGGAGTATCACCGCGGGGACCGGCAGGGGGTGGAACTCACCTGGGAGACCCCCTTTGGGCGGGCAGGGTGGCGCATGATTCGGCAGGTGACGCTGTCGGACGAGGAAAAGGTTCCTTTCACCACCCGGGCGGATTGGGTTCTCTATCCTCTGTTTGAAGACTCCCGCTATGCGGACATGGACATCAAGCCCGTCGTCTTTTACTGCGACGGAGCGGAGTTTCATATCGGAGAGGGAGAGTTTTACCGTCTGCCCAAAGACATCCTGATCCGGGAAGGGTTGCGCCGCAGCGGAAAGTTTGCGGTCTTCAACGTTACATGGAGAGATCTGCAGGAAACGGAATCCGCTCCCTACGAAAATGTCGCTTCCGAGATGGATCCGGAGGACGGTTTCATCCAAAACCTGCGTCACGTGGCCAACATGGTGGGGGGAGCGGTGGACCCGGTGAAAATGTGGCGGGCCTCCTCCCTGGACCTGCTGGTGGAATACCTGATCGATCCCAATGTGAACCGGTGGGTGGACTTGGCGAAACAGATCGCCTTTGCCGCGGCGGATATTTCCCGTGGAAAGCAGCACGCTGTTCCGCTTTCGGCCGTGGTGGAGGGTCTGGAAGCCGGGATGGTGGCGGAGGAGAGAGCGATTTATCTTCCGGACCGGAAGACGTGGTCTTCCCAAGACAAACCCCTGATTTTCCGGGAGCATCATTTCGGTCCGGGTGCGTTCCTGACTCTCTTGCTGACGACGCGGCCCAAAAAACAACAACTGATGGACAGCTACATTGAAGGGCTTCTGCGTCTGGAAGACACCCGGCGGAGCGGTTCGGAGCCCACGGTGAAAGAACATTTCCAATCCGCCTGGCATGTCTTTTATCGCTGGTTTAATGTCCTTCAGTGGTTGCCGACGTTCCGTTTTGTCACCGGGGAAAGTCTGGCCACCCAATCTGACGAATGGGCCTTCCTGGATCAAGTGGTTCCGGTTGACGGATTGAAAGCGAAGATTCAGGCTGCCGCTAAGGATGCCAAGCAGTCAGCACCGGAGATGGATCTCAAATGGGCGGAATATGTACATTCCACTTACCGGAGTTTCGCGGTGGCTCTGGTGAAAGCGGGGGTGCCGAAGCCGGAGGTGGGATATGAGTTTATGGATGGCGATCGCATCGTGGGGGAAGCCGAACTGGCTTGGCCGGATTACCGCCTTTGCATTCTGCGCAAACACCAGCGGGATGACGAACCGGCGATCCGGAAGCTGGGGTGGACAGTGTGGGATCTTTCCCCGTATGAAAACGACAAAGGGGAGCCCGTCAAACCGCAAGGCGCAGATTGGAAGGAACTGTGGCAGAGAGCGTTGGAGAGGGGGATGTGAATGCCGACGATTGCGCTGCAGGACACCTTTCTGGAGGCCTTTGAACGTCTTCCCCGCTCGGAACAGCGCAGAACCCGGGCGATGATCGACAAGATGCGGGAGGACCTCTCGGCTCCCGGACTCAACTTCGAACGGTACAACGAAGCGCTGGATCCCAAAGTCTATTCGGTCCGAGTCAGCCAGTCCTACCGGGCCATCGCCGTGAAGCCGGATAACAGCGATACGATCGTGTTGGTCTGGGTGGATCATCATGACGAAGCGTACCGTTGGGTGAAGCGGAAGCGCTTTGAAGTGAACGTCCACACCGGAGCATTCCAGATGTGGACCGCCGTCGAAGGGGAGATCCAGGAGGAACCGTCGGAGGAGCCCGGCCTCTTTACTCACTTGACGGATCACCAGCTGATCAAATTGGGGGTTCCCCCGGAGCTGGTTCCCGTCGTGAAACGGATTCGCACACTGGAGGAACTGGACGCCAAACGGAAAGACATTCCCGCGGATGCCTGGGAGGCATTAAATTTTCTGGCCACCGGCGAGTCCTATGAGGAAGTGCTTTCCTTTATGGAAGAGCTTCGGGCCGAAGAGGAAGACGGGGCGGATCCCTTCGAGCGGGCGGTCAAAAACCGCAGTTCCAGCCGCAGCATCGTGGTGATCACGGACGACGAACAACTGAACGAAATCCTGAACCAGCCGTTGGAAAAGTGGCGCACGTTCCTTCACCCCACCCAGAAGGAGCTGGTGGAGAAGCATTACCGCGGGCCGATCCGAGTTCTGGGGGGTGCCGGTACCGGCAAAACGGTGGTGGTCATGCACCGGGCCCGGCGGTTGGTGCGCAACATTTTGCGACCGGACGAACGGGTGCTGGTCACCACCTACACGGTGAACTTGGCGGAATCGATCCGGGAGCATTTGAAAACGATGTGCACTCCGGAGGAGATGGAGCGGATCGATGTGATCCCCATTGACCGCCTCGCGAGGCAATTGGTGGACCAGTATGAAAATGTCCGGATCGAAAAGGTGAATCCGGATCCCGATGAGGTAGAGAAGTTGTGGATGGAGGCGTTGGAAGCTAACGGCTGGTCCCAGGATCGGCTTTCCTTTGTCATGCAGGAGTACGACCATGTGATCCAGTCCAACGGGGTGGATACGTGGGAGGAATACTTGGACATCCCGCGTACCGGCCGGGGTCAACGGATATCCCGGGCCGAGCGGAAACAGATATGGGATGTGGTGTGCGATTTCCGCCGGCGGATGCAGGAGAGGGGATGGTATGCCTTCGAGGATATCCTTCGCCTTGCCCGGAAGTGGGTAAAACGGAATCGGGGTGTGGTGACGTACCGTTCCGCGGTGGTGGACGAGGCCCAGGATTTTCATGCGGAAGGATTCAAATTGCTCCGTGAGTTGGTGCCGGAAGGGGACAATGATCTCTTCATCGTGGGGGATGCCCATCAGCGGATCTATTCCCGCCACGTGGTGTTGGGCCGTTGCGGAATCAATATTCGGGGGCAGCGCTCCAAACGGTTGCGCCTCAACTACCGGACCACGGAACAGATCCGGGATCAGGCGATCGGGGTGTTGCACGGGCTCACCTTTGACGATCTGGACGGAGGAATCGATCAGGCGAACGATCGGTCCCTCATCTACGGGGAAGCCCCGGAGCGGGTTCATTTCACCACGCAGCGGGAGGAACAGGAGTACGTCATCCAGACCATTCGGGAGTTGTTGGACGAAGGGGTGAAAAGCAGCGAGATTGCCGTTCTCGCGAGGAGCAATTGGCTTGCGGAGAAATTCGAACAGTTCCTTAAGGAACACGATATTCCCGCGGAAAAAATGGGAACCCACTTCACTCTCACCCGGGACGGCGTCTCCTGCGGAACGATGCACCGGGCCAAAGGGCTGGAGTTCCGCGTCGTCTTCCTGGTCGGCGTGTCGGAGGGGCTGGTTCCTCCCCAATCCCGAATCCAGAAGGCGAAAGATCCTCTGGCACGGGAGCAGATGGAACGGGAGGAGCGATCTCTCCTGTACGTCGCGGCCACCCGTGCCCGAGACAAGCTATTCGTCACTTCCAGCGGCACCCCGTGCCGTTTTTGGCCTGTGGATGTGGAAAATCGTGTTTGATGTAGGAAAGTGGGCCGGGTAGACTTTACAGATGTGGTGACCGTCGTAATGGCTTGGGGAAAATGTCGGAGCTATTACGGCGGTCCGGTTTATATTTTTGATTACCCACATAGTCCAACCGCATAGAGGGAGGATCAACCGTTGTTTCAGATTGACCAAGTTTATAAACGCCGTGATTTGCATGAAAAGTATGGAGGACAACAACAAGGCGGAATTTCAACACCAGCCAATCATCCTTTTATATTCTTGTTCTCAAGTAAATCGGGTAAAACCTATGGTTATGAAGATGGAGGTGAAGGTCAAGAAGGGGATATGCAATTCGTTCGGGGGAATAAAGCCATTCGCGATCACCAGAAAGATGGAAAATCCTTATATCTGTTTGAATACGTGGATCGGGGATATGTTCGGTTTATCGGAGAGATGGTTTGTTGGAAAATCCATGAAAAAAGTGGGCTGGATATAAAGGGCAGGCTACGCAAAATGATTGTGTTTGAATTAAAACCTGCAAACTAAATTAACATGATTCAAGACTTCCTTACTATAAATCGCGGGTCTGTATCTTCCTAGTTCTATCCCAGATCATTTCGCTGGTGATGCACAGTCCCGTATCACGCCTATCTTCATAAATCCCACGGCTGAAACCATTCTTCCAATTCAGCCACACGTTTTTCCTTGGGCCATTGGATGCTCAATTTATTGTAGCTGCCGATCAGTTTATTGAAATAGAGGCGCGAACCGAGTTCTTTCGCCAACTTGGCTCCTTCTATCAAGATGGAGGCGCTTTGATCCAGATCCTTCTGTTGGATCTGGATTTCTGCTTGATAATAGAGCATATCCAATCGGGTGATCGGTTCGACCTCCGGATCGTTTGTTTCTTGCTGCATGGCGATCAGTGCTTTCTCGGCTTCTTTGGGTTGTCCCAAAAAGAGGCGGGATTGTGCGTCACCGAAGACATAGAGCGAGTAACGGGAAGCGCGCAAATAAGGATAAGCAGGGTCATCCTCCGGCTTAAGGGGGAAATGCTCATAAGCCAATCCCATTGCACGCATGGATTCCTGGAATTGCCCACGCATGGCATATACTTCCGCAATGCCGGCATACGTTCTTCCCTTCAGCAGAGGTGTCGCATTGTCCAGTAAGGAAATGGCACGTTGATATGCCCGCAACGCAACATTGGTCAGTTTTCGATGGAAACCGATATTAGCCAAACCGATGAGCGATGCAACCTGTAAGTTTGTGTCATCAGCGATTTTCCCATAGATGAATGCCTGTTTACCGGCTTGTTCCGCCGCACCGAAATTTTCACGATCGGCCAACAATTCACAGGCGAGCAAATGGGCTTGGGAGGCGAGACGGGCGGCTTTTTGCTGAAAAGGGGAGGGTTGTCGGGCAAGGAGTGTCGTGTGATGACAGTAAAGGGGCAGAATCGCCTCGACTTGATGAGGGTGACCGTTAAAGAATAAATCCTGGCAAGCCGCTATTCCACGGGAAAGCACATCATCATGCCATAAATCGGCCGTATTCCAGTTATTCGTTAAGGGGGTGATGTCATGAAGAAGTGCTTCCATTTCTTTTTCTTTTTTTCGGTCTTCATTTTTCAGCAGACCAAGCTCCTCAGGTGTTTTATCAAGACATTCGCACAGCCGCTGAATGCTGTCGATTCGAAGGGGTTCTCCTCGTTCCGCCCGTTCAACGGTGGATACGGAGATCCCGGCGAAATCCGCCAATTGTTGCTGACTCCACCCCTTCCTCAGCCTCGCTTCGCGCAACAAGTGATTCTTCATGAAACTCGCCTCCTAGGGATCCCGACATGGATATCCACAAGTCAAGGATGATTGACGGCTTCATCAAGGGTGAATGAAGGTTTTTCTATTATAATATAATTTATAATTTTCATTACCACTATAAATCGTGTTGAAACATTGCTGAGAGGAGGATAGGAATGACAGACATCCGCCTGGAGCAGGGACTGGCGGAGAGTGGGGCTCCCATCGGCTTTCCGGAACTTCCGGAGGACTTTTTCGAAGCGGTGCGCCGGCGTTTTTCCCTTGATGGAAGCGGGCGGATGATGGTGTTGTGGCAGGGTGCCGGAGTGTTTTTGTCTTTTGCCGGAGACTTTGAATCGATCCTGCTTGTGGATCCGGAACCGGGACGGATGGCCGAGTCCATGTGGGAAGCGGAGAGGTTGGGGATTAAGAATGCCATTTTCCTGGAAGGGGGGAGGAGGGTTCTGCATCCCCGGATGGGACGGTTTCGCTTGGTGATCGTCCAGGATCCCTTTCTCCGGAAGGATCGGAAACGATGTCTTTCCTTTTTGGCAAACATGACGGAACCGGAGGGCGGGGTTGTCATCGCCGATGTTCAGCGGTGCGGTCCTCCCGCTGATTGGCAGAAGGCCGCCTTGGATGTCCTCCGGGATCGGATTGGCGCAGAACTGTCCGAGAGCCATCCAACCGGTTCCACAGCGTGCGATGAACAATCCCTTCCTTTCAGGTATACGGAAACCTATACTCATCACTGGTCGCGGAAGAGGTCCATCAGCCAAGCAGTGAACGAAATTCTTTCTGCATGCTGTGCTCCGATCAAGGAGCGGGCTGCCTTGGAAGGAGAGTTGTGTGCGGCTCTGAGAAAGGCGGAACCGTCGGGAGTTTTGGTAGAGGTTCTTCGTCTCAATGCAATTTTTGCTTGGAATTGAGGATCTGCGGGAGGGTGGGATGTTGAATGAGCTAAATCTCCTTTAATGGTTGTTTCAATTGATCGTGGTACATGTGGAGGTGGCGGATGAAGCAAAAAGTTCACCCGTCGAATCGATGCTGCTGTATTTGAAATCTCTACTGGAACGGATAAAGGATGCTTAAATGATAAACCATTCTTTTTCGGAGCAAACGTCACTACAAGCTATTTCAAAAACATGATCTGCCAATGTAAAATGGAAGCATGAGTACGAGACATGAGCTGACAGACGAACAATGGGCTGTGATTGAACCCCTTCTTCCCAAACCAAAACCGGGACCCGGACGTCCGCCCGCAGATCCGCGAAAAACCCTGAACGGAATTCTCTACGTCTTGAAAACCGGTTGTACTTGGGCGGACATGCCCCGGCAATATGGTTCTCCCACCACCTGTTGGCGGCGATTGAAACAATGGTCGGAAGACGGAACATGGGAGCGGATTTGGCGTGCGCTGTTAAGTCGAATGGATGCGGAAGAGAAAATCGAATGGGCTCAAGCTTTTCTGGATAGTCGATTTGTTCCTGCCAAAAAAGGGGAGACGGGATTGGAAAAACCAAGGTGGGCAAGGGAACCAAGGTCATGATGGTATCGGATGGAAACGGGGTGCCGATCGGTCTGTATCTGGACAGCGCCCACCATCATGAAATCCGCTTGGCGGATGCCACCCTGAAAACGGTTTGGGTACCGCAAAGGCGGGGACGCCCCCGAACACGGCCCAAGGAATTGGTGGCTGACAAAGCTTATGACAGCCGTTCTTTTCGAATTTGGTTGCGCCGACGGGGGATCAAACCCACCATTCCCACCATTCAGCGAAAAAGCCGCAAACCCCGTCGTGGCCGACCCATCCGTGTGGGAGAGGGATACCGCCGGCGTTGGATCATTGAACGCTGCTTCGGGTGGATGAACAATTACCGGCGGTTGGTAGTTCGATATGACCGATACTTGCATATTTATAGAGCTTTTTGCCTGATTGCATTCATTATTTGGTGTGTAAACCGAATTTTGAAATAGTTCTAATGTTTTTCCTTGATTCATAACTCGACCCATCTAAACGGGCTGGTTTCTTTAGCGACATAGAAGGGAGTAATTTACAAAGAATCTTGCAAAACGGTGCCTGAAGAGCTGTTACCTGTGCGCGACAGTGTGGTCACTGGGCGAAAAATAGATGGAAAAACCGACGCAATTGCTCTTACCCAAGAAGTCCGGTGATGTCGGGCGGTCAGCCGCGACCTTTCTTTGCGCATTCTCAGAACAACCTTCTCAGCGACGCAGTCAGTTGTGATCCTTATTCCGTCCAAGAAAAAACAAAATACCGCCGATCTCCGAACACTTCCGTGCAGCGGAGAGCGACGGCCTGCGATACCCGAAACCGCATAGAGAAGGCTTTAGCCATTATCCGGTTTATCATTGTTACCCCCACCATCGAGGCATCGGATCACGGAAATCACCTCCCCAGGGGATCTCCCCTTCCTTTTCTTTCATTATATGCATTTCCCGGAGACAGTTCAAAAACTTCTCTTCATCCACTCCCCGCCAGCACCGGGCCAGATGGAACAGCAATTCGTATTCCTGATGTCTCAACTGGTGCCGCCGGGCCAGTTCCAGCGCCCGTTGGTAATAGCTGACCGCCTCTTTTTTCCGATCCCGCATGCGCCAATAATCGCCCAAGATTTTAAGAGCATTCACCAACCGCGGGAAATTCTCAAACCGTTCGGCGATTTCAGCGGCTTTGTTTGCATACTCAAAGGCCCGGTCCCACTCACCGCGCTGAATATACAGCCTTCCCAACTCGGCATAGGTGGATGACACCACCACCGGATCGTCGGTCTCATCCTTCAGATCCAAAGCCATGGTGTAACAGTGAACCGCCTCGGCCCATTCCCCCTTCATCTTGTAAAGGTCGCCCAATAGATTCCAGAGATTAAAGGCCTGTAAGTAATGTTGGCTGATACGGGCCCTCTTCAAACCTTCCAGGGCGGTGTGAAAGGCTCCTTCGAAATCGTTGGTTTTGCGGAGACAGTCCGCCCGCAGGTAATAGAGACCGAGCAGGGTGGCCGTCCGTTCAATCCGGTCCCGATCTTTCCAGGCTTCCTCCACCACGTTCAGCGCGGGTCCCCAAAGTTCCCTCTCGCGCAGGTACACTGCTTTGTTGTGGAGGAGCACGTACTTATATTCCCGGCGTTCTCCTCCCTCGACGAAAGCCTTCAGCCCCTTGTCCGCGTAATCCAGGGCCTGGTCCAGATCGCCCCGTTGGTAACCGCACTGCCCCAGATTCGCATAAGCGGCCGCCTCGATGTTGGTCCGTTCCCGTCCCTGCTGTTGGATGTACTCGATCGCCTTGAACAGGGCCTCTTCGGCCTTCTTCCAATTCTGGAGAAAACAATGGCATTTTCCCGTCACAAAGTAATATTCCGGGAGCAGGGACTCCTCCTCCGGCTGAAGTTGTTCCAGCAGATGCCGGGCTTTCCGCAGTTCGCCCCGATCCAGCATCATCTCGACGGAGAGAAGCCGGAGCCGGGCCGCTTGCCGCTTTTTTTCGTGTTCTTCGGCCGTTTGCAAAAGTTTCTCGATGGAAATCCCCAGTTTCTTCATCAGGTACTCGGTCTTGTCGGCCCCGACGCTGGGCAATCCCCGCTCGATGTTGCTGATGGTGGTCGCCGAGATGTTCTCATCGGCCAGATTTTCGATGGATAATCCCCGCTTTTTCCGATGGGCGCGAATGACGGCTCCCAATTCTTTTCCGTCGATCCCGAATGTTTTATCCATCTTTCACCCTTCCTCCTCCGCCGTGAAGGAGCATGGAATTTTTTTGCCGTTGAACGGAAATTCGCGTTCCAGCCGGCTTCTTCTCTTCATTCACCATGATCCCTCGCAAAAATAAATTCATTGAATGGGTTATTTTACGAATATATACTCAAATTAAAGCGAGGGACGGAAGATATGATGAATAAATGATATAATCCGTTTCAAGGATGAAGAGGGAAGTTAATGATTTTGATTTTCCTACATTCTGATTTCAATTATAAACAATGGTTTTCATGCGTGAAAAGAAAAAGGGAGTGAAGGCATTGAAAACAAACCCTCTGTACCCAAAAAGGATGTTGATGTAAAACGAGAGGCTGATCAACGAAACGGCGTGCATGAAGAGGTGAAAGGTCCAGTAAGAAAACAATAACCGTACAGGCCGGCCTTCTCCTTTCCGTCAGAACCAGGGATGTCGCAGGAAGACACGAATCCGGTTATTACTGCCTGGGGACAAGTTTTTCCGCAATGGATGAAAAGATGATGCTTACTGAAAAACCTCGGAAAGGGGCGAAAAAATGGAAGACGATCGCAATGGACGGAACCAGCTGTTCGGAGCGATGGAGAGCGGGATTTCCCTCGGTTTTCCTGATCTTCCCGATGTCTTTTTCGACGAGATGCGCCGGTGTTTCCGCCTCGACGGCGGCGGGCGGATGCTTGCGCTATGGTGCGGCGCGGGGCGGTTTCTTCCCCTTGCCGAAGACTTCGAAACGGTCCTGATCGTGGACCCGGAACCGGGCCGGCTGGCCGAGGCCATGCGGGAAGCCGATCGGCTGGGGATCGACAACGTCATCCTGCTGGAAGGGGGGATTGAGGTCCTGCATCCCCGGATGGGACAGTTCCGCCTGGTGGTCGTGCAGGATGCGTTTCTCCGGAAGGATCGGAAGCGGCTGCTGACCTTTCTGGGGAAAATGACGGAACCGGAGGGTGGGATTGCCATCGCCGACGTTCACCGGTGCGGTCCCCTCGCCGATTGGCAGAAGGTCGCTTTGGAAGTTTTACGGAACCGGATTGGGGGAAGGTTGCCCGAGGGTTGGCCGGAAACCCTCCGGCACTCCGCGGGGCGGCATGAACAACAACGGACGGGACCGCCCTTCCGGCGGGTGGCCACTTTCACCCATATATGGACACGGAAGCTGACCATCGATCAAGCGGTGACCGGAATCCTTTCCGCCCTATGTCCTTTTCCGGGGGTCACCTTCAAGGAACGGCAAACCCTGGAGGAGGTGTTGCGGGCCGCCCTTCGGGACGTCGAACCGTCGGGATTACTTGAGGAGCGACTCCGTCTCAATGCCGTCTTTGCCTGGAAAGGGGAATCGCCGTTGACTGCGAGTCTTTGATCCGGGGAGGGGAGTGAATGTTGAAGGAACACGATATTCTCCAATGGTTGTTTCAATTAATCGTGGATCACGTGCAGAAGACGGATGAAAACAAAGGATTTGTCCGCCGGTTGGAGGTCGACCATGACGGGCTGAATCTGTTCACGAAGAGCGGCGAAAATTTTCGCATCATTGTCCAAAACCCATCCACAGTGTCCGAACGGGGACGGGATATCGAGTCCGCACCCTCCCGGTCGTCCAACAAGGGCATTTATCTCCCCCGATCGGATTGGGAGATCTTAGTCGAAGCCTGCGAATCGATGCTGCAGTATTTGAAATCCCTGTCAGCTGAATGTTGAGGGATTTATATATATGGATTAGACGAAATACAAAGCTTTAGGATCTCCCATCTGGGGCAACATACCCCGATTGTAGAAGCCGGCGCTTTTGTCTGCATACTCGATCGTAACTGGAAGACGGGACTTGTTGAGGGCGTGGATGTTCATAAAGGAAAGAGCAAAGATGTCTTCCATGATATCCTTCATGCTTTGGGAGCCGCACCATTTTTCCACCTTGATCGTTTGGGCCATCCCGATATGATCCCTGGGGGAGGTGGTGCATAGGTAGCCGAGGTTGTCCTGAATGTAGGCGATTCCATCGGCATTCTCCCAGCGTTTTTGATTCGGATTCCATTTGGCCATTCGGCGGTTGGTGTTTTTGATAATAGAAACATAATCAAAGGGAATACCAAGATCATCGAAAATTTCGCATAACCATTCGATTTCTTCGCGATGTCCCAGGCCGTCCCGGTGGATGGTGATGTGCCGGGGGCGTTGTCCGCGGTGTTTTTGATACTGGTGTATGGTTTCGGATACGACCCGACTGAGGGTATCTTGGCTGATGATCTCTCCGGAATCGTGGGATGCAATGGGATTGGACCACAGGATTCGTCCATCCTTGCCTACCACCTGAACCAGTCCCGCGGCGTGTTTCCCTTCTTCCCGGCTTTTGTCCAATCCGATGAAGCAGTCGGAATGCAGTTCTTCGGATAGAAGCCAGGGTTGAATACCGCTTTTTGCGTAGATTTGAAGCAAAATATTCATGTAAATGTATTCTTTTGCATTCTTTTTTACTTTGGGATCATTCGTTGCTTGGATGGTTTCCGTGGTGATAACCTGTGTCGCCAGAGCAAGCCGTCCTCCCAGCTCCTGTTTGACGATTTGATAATAATCTTTTGATTTCTTTTTAGATGTGATAATCACTGTCAGGCATTTGAGGTCATTTTCAAGTCTTTTCAGTTCCATTCGTAATTGATTTGAATTGGTGAAGGAGAGGATGCTTTTTTTTCCGCCTTTTTCCCTTTCGAGGCGAATCCCCAATTTTTCGGATCGTTTCTCCAGTTGATCTGCAAAGGGAAACCCTTCACGGCGGGCAATGGATTCCCATTCCCTGGCATCAAGCAGATAACGGTATTTCACTCTTCGGTTTTGATCCATCACTCCCTTTTGTTTTAGACCCGTCAACAGTTCGAAATGTTTCACCTCGAATCCGTTACCGATCAGTAGAGATGGTTCGGTAAATTCATGAACTTGATATTTTCCTTCCACCTGTAGGCCTTCATTACAAAAATGGAGAGGGAAGGATGCATGGGATTTCCAGATATTCAAAAAGCTCCGGGCGTAATTCATAAGCCGGTTGGTCTTCTCATCAGCAGAGAGTTTTGCTGCTTTTTGTGCGGCGTAGGGGATGGATTCCGTTCGCGGTTCCAACCTCAACAATTGAGGAATGAAATACAGGTGTTTCTTATTTTTTGAACCCTTGGTTACGCCTAAGAGAGAAGCATATCGATGCTGAGCACCAGCTTTATGGAATCGTCATTTCCAGTTGCTATAGTGTAGTTAAATTTTCTCCAAGTAATCCAGTAAATACGGCGGCCCGGTTACATAGGTCTGTTCAAGTGAAAAGCGATGTTGCATAGTGGTTAAGAAATTCTTTAAAAGAGGAGCGTTAATTCGAGCCATTTCCATACTTTGAGGAGTTCTCATTAATAGAGGAGCATATATATCAAAATCCATGTCAAAGGACAACCAGATAGGATCATTTTGCGCATCATGAATTAGTTTTTTGTCTATATCCAGCTCTAAAAACAGAGAAAGTGTTCCTCCATTTTCAAGTGTAATTTTTTTCAAGGAATGATCCGAACCGACTTCATAACAATGTAGAGATAAATAGATATGAATATCTGTGACGTCATCATTTCCACTCAAGTAACTTTTGAGCTGTTTTTGAAAACCTTTTTCTTTGCAGTTGATAACAAATGCTTCCTCTCCGATACTGAGTGTTCCTACTTCCACTTTATTAGGTGAAGCAAAGGGATATAAAATATCTAGAAGCCCTTGCACAACTTCGATGAGCCATTTTTTTCGTGTATCCGTATCGTTAAGGCTTTTGAGATTGTAATCGGTGAAACGGTAAATCCACATGGATTCATATTCAGTCCAAGCTTTCGATGGGTTCATTGAATTCACCCCTTAGGGAAGTTCCGGATAATTTGATTTTGCGGCGCGTGGATGAATTCTAATATTAAATTATTTTCTCTATAAATGGCATAACCTTGCGCTCGATATAGGTTTTTTTCAAGGTGTGAATGAGCCGGGGGTGATTCCCGACGAAACGCTGCCAGCCTTCCGACAGCCGATCGATCCGTTCCAGGAGATGGGCGCGCAGGCGGTTCAGCATCACCGGGAGCAGAACCCCTTTCAAATTTTGGATATGTCCTTTTTATGATACAATCATTGTAAAAAAAATAAAAGTGCTAGTATTTGAATATCACAAGATATCTCCGGTGGTAGACCATAATCCCTTGGAAGTGTTTTTTTGCCGGAGATCCATAGGGAAAAAATGTTGGGAAGACTCAGGATCACCACTTGCTATTTATTCGGGGAGAGTTTTGCCGCTTCGTTTTCAGCCAGCTGGGCTTTCGCCGCATAACCCCTCCGGCCACACGGCAAGGGTTTTTTGGGAGCTGCAACGATTTGTCGTACTGCGTTAGGGTTTTGAATTCTCAAATATACAGTGCAATTCCCGGTTTCCCCTGTCGTTGCCACGGAGGTGTGCCGTGACTTTGCTGGAGCATAATGCTTTGCTGGAGCATAATCATGCTCCTCCTTGGTTTGCGTTTTTTGTCCGAGACATCACAACTTGAGGTGAAGCATTCTTTTGACAGATTCTCCTTCGACGTTTAACATCAACATCAAAAGAGTTTGCGGATGGGAAGTGGGAAGATGCGGTTTCAACCGGCGGATATGCTCGGGCGGCTTCCCGAGCAGTTTTTTGCCCGGCTGGTGGGAAAGGTGGCCGCCAAGATCCAGGCGGGGCACGATGTGATCAATCTGGGGCAGGGCAATCCCGATCTGCCGACGCCGCCGCACATTGTGGAGGCCCTCAAGAAGGCGGCGGACAAGCCGAAACTCCACCGCTATTCGCCCTTTCGCGGATACCGTTTCCTGAGGGAGGCGGTGGCGGAATTTTACCGGCGGGAGTACGGGGTGACGCTGGATCCGGAGCGGGAAGTGGCGGTCCTGTTCGGCGCCAAGGCGGGGCTGGTGGAGATTTCGCAGTGTTTTCTCAATCCGGGCGATCTCGCCTTGGTGCCGGATCCGGGCTATCCGGACTACTGGTCGGGGATCGCCATCGCCGGAGCGGAGATGGGCAGGATGCCTCTCACCGCGGAAAACGGCTTCCTGCCGGATTATTCGATGCTCTCCGCCCGGCAGCTGGAGCGGGCCAAGCTGATGTTCATCAACTATCCGAACAATCCGACCGGCGCCGTGGCCTCCCGGGAGTTCTTCCGGGAGACGGTGGAGGTGGCGGCGAAGCACGGGATTCTGGTGGTGCACGATTTCGCCTACGGGGCGATCGGGTTTGACGGCAGAAAACCGGTCAGTTTCCTGGAGGTTCCCGGAGCCAAAGAGGTGGGCGTGGAGTTCTACACCCTGAGCAAAACCTATAACATGGCCGGCTGGCGCGTGGGCTTCGCCGTGGGCAACGAAAGCGTGATCGAGGCGATCAACCTGATCCAGGACCATTATTACGTCAGCCTGTTCGGGGCGGTCCAGGCCGCGGCGGCGGAGGCGCTGCTGGGTCCCCAGGACTGCGTGAAAGAACTGGTTTCGACCTATGAGCGGCGGAGAAACGCGTTCATCGGAAAGCTCCGGGAAGCGGGCTGGGAGGTGCAGCCGCCGGCGGGCTCCTTTTTCTGCTGGCTGCCCGTGCCGAAGGGGTACACCTCCGAATCCTTTGCCGATCTCCTGCTGGAGCGGGTCCACGTGGCGGTGGCGCCGGGAAATGGATTCGGGGAGCACGGTGAGGGGTATGTGCGGGTCGGCCTGCTCACGGAGGAGTCCCGCCTGGCGGAGGCGGCGGAACGGATCGTCCGGCTCGGGTTGTTTTCGCCTTCGGTGAACACCTAGAAGGCTCGGTGAAAAAGTCTGTCTGGATACCGGGGGAGCGTGTGACGCTTCGTTGCTATGGAAAAGGCCCAGCACTCCCTCCTCCCGATATTGAGGATTCCGGAATCCCGACGAAAACGGAAAAGGCCGCATGCCGCTTCGTCACTCAGCGCCCCCTCCTGCATTCCTTGACGCCCTTCCAGAAGATTGGTGAACAATGATGGGGGAGAAGGGGGTGCCGTGGGGCCCTCGACCCGGACAAGGTCACGGTGCACTCCCTCGGAACGTGCTTTGGAGAACTTGGGAGATGCGATCGGTGGTTTTTGTTCGCCGCGTGCTTTTATAAGACCGACTTTCCAAGCCCCCCTCGGATTTACTGAGGTTGTACTTCCGGATTCAATCAGTTTAAGGTGAAAAGGAGACGAACTCCTCGGCAGGAAGTCTATTTCCGCAAGAGGAGTTCGTCTCCTTTTTTTGTTGGCCTTCGGGAAGCATTGAAAGAGTGGGGTCGTGGCGGGAAAACGGACACCGCATGAATTGGTCCCCCTGGAAGGGATGTGAAAAAACATTACTTGTAGCTGGGGTAAGAACAGGGGTTCGTTTCCGTCGTGATTCCCGATCTGCGGAGACATCCAGACTCGCCCAAATCGTGCGGTGATCATGGCAAACAAGTCCCCCCATGATTCAATCATCATCCAGACCTCCTTTTCTCGCACCGCGGCCTCTTATCGGTGCTCCCCATTGTCCGGGATCCCCTTTTCCCTTCGGTCGGTTGACCTGGAGGGACCGTTTCCGGGAGAGGCCTCGCTTTGTCCGTGGAATCAGCCACCGGGCGGCCTCGATCCGCGATTCTCCAAATCGGAAAGATAAGGAGGGGATGCACTGCGGCCTTTCGCCCAAATGGCCAAAGCTCCGCGGCCCTTTTTGCGGTTCATGTGATGCATCCCGGCTTCCTTCTCCAACCGGCTGGCTCCGCCGATTTTGGAGAATGGAGACCGACGCCCCTTGAGAACCGGAGTCCCAAAAGTTGCACGGGAGGATGTGAGATATTTGGTCTATTCCTGCTTTTTCCCTTACGATACACTGAAAGTAAACAGGGGAAGTAAACAGGCGGAAGGAGAGGAAATAAAGGGAGGAACCATCCGATGGCCCTGGATCAGCGCAGTTGTTCCATTCTGAGTTACCTTGTCCATTCGGACGGCACGGTCACGATTCCGTTTTTGACGGAAACCTTCCGGGTGTCGCGGAGAACCATCTACTACGATCTTGAAAAAATCGATGATTGGCTGAAGAAGCGCGGTTACGCGCCGGTGAAAAAGATTCGGGGCTCGGGGCTTGTGCTGGAGGAAAGGGAGAAGCGGGACATCCGGGAAGCGATCAAGTCCCTTCAGGAGCAGGATTACGAGTATGCGACCGAGGAACGACAGACCTGGATCGTTTTGCACGTGATGACGGCCGGACGCCCGGTTTTCATCGAGGATTTCACCCGGCTCTTTCGAGTCAGCCGCAATACCGTCATCGAGGACATCAAGGCACTGAAACATCGCCTCGGCGCGTTTCACGTCTCTCTTCTGTCGGACCGAAAAAAGGGTTATCTCATCAAGGGGGACGAGAAAAACTGCCGGAAGGCGATGGTGGAATATCTCTCCAGGATTTTCCCCGAAGATGCCTGGCCCCTGTTGGAGATGAACAAACAAAACCTGTTTCGCCAAGGGCGTGCCTTTGGTTTCCCCTCCTTTCATCCGCGCCTCTTTGACGACTTCATGCGCCTGATCCAGGAATGCGAAAAGCAATTTGGGGTGGAGTACACCGACGCGGTTCATCTTCAGCTGGCCCTTCGCCTTCTGTTCATCCTCCGCCGGGTCCAATTGGGTCGGGTGGTGCGCTTCGATCCGATCGAGAAGAGTGTTCTGAGGAACACCCCGGAAAGGACCATGGCGCAAACCTTGATGGAAAAAATTTTGCACCTCTTCCCCTTGTCCGTTCCCGACGATGAGATCGACTACTTGACCACCCATTTGTTGGGGGCGAGGATCAATGAACTCCGGGTTCAGGAGGCCGACAGCGGCGATATCCAAAGGTTGTCCGCGATCATCCGAAAGATGATTGACGATTTCGAAAAAAGGGCCCTGGTCCGTTTTCCGGATCGGAAACAGATGGAACACAACATGCTCATCCATTTGAAATCGGCGTATTATCGCTTGATTTACGACATCCCCGTGAACAATCCCGTTGCCGAGCAAGTGATGGAACGCTATCCGGAAATCTATCAAATCACTCAGCAGGTGATCCATCATCTCGAGGCGGTCGTGCGCAAACCCGTGCCGAAAAATGAAATCGCCTTCATGGCCATGCACTTCGGCGGTTGGCTGCGCCGCGAGGGTCTCAGGGTCCGCGGCAAACGCAAGGTTCTGATCGTTTGCGCCGGCGGAGTCGGCACGTCGCGGATGTTGCAGCAGCAATTGGAGGAACGGTTTCCCGCCGTTGAAATCCTTCGCACCGCCACGGTCCGAAACTACCGCTTTTATCAGGATCAGGCCGATGTCATCATTTCGACGGCGCCGCTGAAAGAGACGTCCCCGTCGGTGCCTGTCATGACCGTCAGCCCGATCTTGACCGAGGCGCAACTTTCGGAATTGCAACGGAAATTGGGGTTGGAGGAGGCGTCCCCGCATTCCCCGTCCGTGGATGCCCTGTTGGCGGTGGTCGAACAATATGCGACGATCCGGGACCGGTCAGGTCTGGAGCAGGCGCTGCGCCGGTTTTTCCACCGGCCGGAAAGGGCGGCCCTCCATTCCAAACCCGGACTGGCGGATCTTTTGTCAAGGGAAACGGTCCGGATTCACGATGTCGTGACGGGATGGGAAGACGCGGTTCGACTGGCGGCGCAGCCGCTGATCCGCAAACGGGTGATCGAAGAGCGCTATGTGGAGGCGATGCTTCAAATGGTGCGGGAGATGGGGCCGTACATGGTGATTGCCCCTCTCGTGGCGGTGCCCCATGCCCGGCCCGAGGACGGGGTAAGGGAGCTGGGCATGAGCATCCTGAAGTTGCGGCGGGCGATTCCCTTTCCGGATGAGGACCACCCCGTGCAGCTGATCGTCGTTTTGGCGGCGACGGGGGATGAAGGGCACCTGCGGGCCTTGTCCCAATTGTCCCGGCTGCTGGGCCGAAAGGAAGCGATGCGGGACGTCCTCGCCGCACGGAGCGAAGGGGAGTTGTTGGCCCTGCTGTCGTCCGCCGCCTATCGGGAACGGGACGTACCGACAATAAATTGAGTAGAAGGAGAGACCGATGAAGTTTTTGGAGAGAGACCTGGTCGACTTGCATGTCAACGCGGAAAACCCCGAACAGGCGATCCGGGCGGCCGGCCGGCTGCTGGCGGAGGCGGAGGCCGTTTCACCGGGGTATGTGGATGCCATGGTTCAGAATTACCGGGAAAACGGGCCGTATTTTGTCCTGGCTCCGCACCTGGCGATTCCCCATGCCCGTCCGGAGGACGGCGTCAAGGAGCCCGCCATCTCGATGGTCCGTCTGACCCATCCCGTGGAATTCGGACACAGCGCCCATGATCCGGTCCGGTTGGTCTTCGGGTTGGGCGCCTCTTCATCGGATGAACATCTCTTGCTGTTGAAACGCCTGACCCGGTTGCTCAGCGATCCGCAGAACGTGGACCGGTTGATCAAAGCCGAATCTTATCAGGAAATGCTGCCCGTTTTGGGAGGGGGATGAGAATGAAAATTCTTTGCGTGTGCGGATTGGGACAGGGAACCAGCTTGATCCTGCGCATGAACGTGGAGACCGTGCTGAAAGAAATGGGCATCACCGCCGACGTGGAGCACATGGATGTTTCCGGCGCATCGAGCATGCCCGCCGACTACATCGTGACCAACAGTGAACTGGCCAAGTCCCTGGGTGACCGCGGAGTCCCCGTCATCCTGGTGGAAAACTATTTTGATCTGGACGAGATCCGAACCGCCCTGAAGAAACATCTGGGTCAGTAACGATAAGGAGGTGGGAGAATGAAAGTGATTCAATGGCTGGCCACCAACTTTTTCGGCATCCCGGCCATCTTGCTGGGATTGATCGTGTTGATCGGTCTGCTGGTGCAAAAGAAAACGGCCAGCCAAGTCATCAGCGGAACCTTTAAGGCGATTATCGGTTTTTTGATCATCAGCGCCGGGTCCGGGGTGATCGTCGATTCCCTGACGGTCTTCGAACCGATGTGGAAAGAGGTGTTTAACCTAAAGGACACCTCCCTCGGAGAATTCATGGGCCAGGACCGCTTCATCGGAAAATTCGGCAGCGCGGTCACCCTGGCGATGACCATCGGTTTTCTCATCAACGTGTTGCTCGCTCGTTTCACAAGGCTGAAATATATCTATCTGACGGGACACATGATGTTTTGGACGACCACCATCTTCGCGGGCATTGTTGTCCAATCCTCCGGAAACGTTCCGTTCGGAAAACTGGTTTTGTTCTTGTCGATCATCATGGGCCTGTACTGGACGATCCAGCCGGCTTTGACCCAGCCCTTCATGCGAAAGATCACGGGGAACGACAGCATCGCCCTCGGTCACACCTCCGCCTCCGTCGCCCTCCTGGGAGCGCTGGCGGGGAGGGTGTTCGGCAATAAGGAGAACGATTCCGAGAAAATCCGGCTGCCGAAGGGCCTGGAGTTTCTGCGCGATTCCAACGTCATCACCGCGCTGACCATGGGCGTCCTGTTCTTCATCGGAGCGATGGTCATCGTTTTCAAGAACACCCCCGGAGCGAACCAACTGATCCGGAAAGCGGGGGACCAGGATTTCGTCGTCTATTCGATCGTGCAATCCTTCCAATTTGCCGGCGGCATCGCCATCGTGCTGATGGGGGTCCGGATGTTCATCGGCGAAATTGTGCCCGCCTTCAAAGGCATCGCGACGAAGATCGTTCCCGGAGCCAAACCCGCTCTGGACTGTCCGGTGGTCTTCCCCTTCGCGCCCAACGCGGTGATCCTGGGCTTCCTCGGCGCCTTCGTCGGGGCGATGCTCTGGCTGGTCATCATCGGCAACACGGTCGGTTATATCTTTGTTCCGACGATGATCGTCCTGTTTTTCCATTCGGCGACCGCCGGGGTTTTCGGGAACGCGACGGGCGGCGTGCGGGGGGCCCTGATCGGCGGGTTCATCACCTCGACGGTGGTGGCCTGGGGACAATTTCTCATGGTCCGGTTCCTGATCGGCGGCACCATTCCCGACACGGCGATGTGGGCCGCCGACTCGGATATGTTTATTCTCGGTCCCGTCATACACTTCTTGGCCAAACTCTTCTTCTGATTTTGGCTTGGGTTGCAGGACTTTTGCGTGATGCGGCGGAGCGTCACGCTTCCTTTTTGGGAAGTCGAAGAGGGAGTGTCGCTTCGTTTCGCCCCGATCCGAAAGGCACGCAGCGACACCTACCTTCCGCCCGTCGCCGTTTTTCACCATGCCTAAAGGGAGCGGGGGATGTGGTCGATGAGTTTTGTGCGCACCCTGACGGGAGACATCGATCCGAGGGAAATGGGGTTCACCTACTCTCATGAGCATCTTGTGTGCACCCCGCCTTATTGGCAGGAGCGGGGGGAAGACGATCTGCTCCTGGACGACAAGGAGAAGTCGAAGAAGGATGTCCTGGATTTCAAACGGCACGGCGGCCAAACGATCGTGGATGCGACGGCGGTCGATTACGGCCGGCACGTGGAGGAAGTCAAAGCGATCGCCGAAGAAACCGGAATTCACGTGATCGGTACCGCCGGGTTCAATAAGAGCTTTTTGTGGTCGGCGAAGATCCCGGAACATCTCAAACGGGTGATCGGCCGCTACGAAACCTTTCATCAATGGATCGACGAGGCTTCGATCCATCAATTGACCGAGTTCGTCATCCGGGAAGTGGAAGAAGGGTTGGAGGGCACGCCCTACAAGGGCGGGCAGGTGAAGTTCGGAACGGGGTACAACCGGATCACGCCGCTGGAAGTAAAGACGATTCGCGCGGTGGCCCGCGCCCATCATGAAACGAAGGCGCCGATCCATTCCCACACGGAATCCGGCACGATGGCCCTTGAACAAATCGAAATTTTAAGGGAGGAGGGGGTCGACCTTTCCTTCGTCAGCTTCGGGCACATGGACCGCAATCCGGATCCCTATTACCACGAACAGGTGGCCAGGACCGGAGCGTACCTCTCCTTTGACGGGATCGCCAAGATCAAATACGGTCCGGAAAGCATGCGGATCGATTGCATTTTGTCGCTGGTGGAGAAGGGGTATGAAGACCAGATTCTGATCAGCGGCGACACCGCGCGGAAAAGCTACTACAAGCACTATGATCACGGATTGGGACTGGGGTATATCATCGCCAAGTGGGTGCCGCGCCTGGTGGACGAAGCGAACCGGAGGGGCCTCGACGGGGAGCGGCTGGTCCGCAAGTTTTTCATCGAAAACCCCGCCCGATGCTTCGCCTTTAAAACATGATCCGGGAGAGGCGGCCAACCGGATCCGTACCGACGCGGAAAGGGAGATCGCGATGTTATATGAGTATCTCAATTCCTTTGATTTTCAAAAGGCGGTCCGAAAGGCGAAACACACGGCACTGCTTCCGGTGGGGGCGGTGGAGGCCCACGGGCCCCATCTTCCCTTGGGGACGGACAATCTGCTGGCGGAGCGCCTGGCCCGGCGGGTGGCTGAACAGACCGGCGCGCTTCAGCTGCCCGTCATCGCCTATGGCCAGGTTTGGAGCCTCCGCCGTTTTCCGGGCAGCCTGAACATCTCCAATGACACCCTGATCCGATTGATCGTCGATATCGGCAGGAGCCTTCATTTCCAGGGGTTTCGCATCCTGGCCGTGATCAACGGCCACCTGGGAAACAACCCGGCGTTGAAAGAGGCGGCCCGAATCCTTTACGACGAAATCCGGGAACTGAAGGTGTACCACTTCTTTTATCCCGGGACCCGGGATGTCATCCGGGAAGTGCGGGAGACGCCGGCGGCCCACGCCACCTATTTTCACGCCTGTGAACTGGAAACCTCCTACATGCTTTATCTGGCCGAGGAATACGTGGACATGGAGCGGGCGATCCGGGATGTGCCGAAGTTTACGGAGGAGGCGGATGTGACCCCGACGCCCTGGGAGGAGATCACGGAAACGGCCGTGCTCGGCGATGCGACCCTCGCTACGAAGGAAAAAGGGAAAAAGGTGATCGATGCGGCGGTGGCCAGGATGGTGGAACTTCTGCAAAGGGAGCAGGAACGGATGGCGGAATCGCCGTGATCCTTTTCGGAATGAAGATGCTGTTTGAGGATGTTGACCGCTTTTCCCAATCCTTGTCCATCGGGGGTGGAAACTTGCTGGCGGATTATTTTCACAAAGTGCGTGAGCTTATCACCTTGATCGAAAAAGAAGAAGGCGAGCGTTTGCGCCAGGCGGCTTGCCGGGTCGCGGAAAGTCTGCGGCGGGGCGGGATTGTGCAGCTGTTCGGCTGCGGCCATTCGCACCTGTTGACGGAGGAGGTGTTTTACCGGGCCGGCGGACTGGTGCCGGTGAAGCCGATTCTGATCGAACCGTTGATGCTGCATGAAGGGGCCGTCCGATCCTCCCGGTTGGAACGGAAAAACGGCTACGCCGCGACGTTTCTGCCGGATCAGGAGTTTCACAGGGAGGATGTGGTGTTTGTCCTCTCCACCTCCGGACGCAACCCCGTGCCCGTCGACGTGGCCTTGTATGCCAAGGAACAAGGCGCCTATGTGATCGGCGTCACTTCCCTCCAATACGCCCAAAGCCAACCGTCGCGCCACACCAGCGGCAAACGCCTGCATGAGGTGGTCGACCTTGTGATCGACAATCACGCGCCGGTCGGGGACGCCCTGTTGAAGCATCCCAAGGTCGCCGTTCCCTTCGCCCCCTCGTCCACGGTGACCGGGGCGGCCATTTTAAACGCCGTTTTTGCCGAAGCCGTTGTCCTTCTGGCCGAAAGCGGCGTGGAGCCGCCCGTTTTCTTGAGCGGCAACATCGAGGGCGCCGACGGGCACAACGACCGCCTGATCGCCCGGTATCGAAAGCGGATTCCGCTTTTGGACGGCAGTGACTAAAAACAGAAACCGCTAAAGGGGAGCCGCCGAGTGCCTGTCCGATTGCAACGAAACGAATCGGCCCTCCTCCGGCGCCCCGACAATGACCTTCACCAGCCCCCGGATTTCGATCCTTCATCGGTGAGATGCGCGGGGCCATTGGCTTCCCGGCCGTTGCAAGGGGGGAGAACGGAATCGGGGGATATGGTTGATCCGGATGCGAAGAGGGTGTGCATGCCCTCTTTCGCTCCGGATTTTTTTCTTGTATTGACGCGATTGACCAGGGTGGTCGATTTTGCTATCCTAAAATTAGACCATTCTGGTCGATTTTGAGGGGGTGCTGAAAGCATCGATGGGATATGCGCTCAAATCCTTCGAAAGGTTGGATCCGGACAAGCAGGATCGGATCATCCGCGCGGCCTTGAAGGAATTCGGAGAACAGGGATACGACCGGGCTTCCACCAACCGGATCGTTCAGGATGCCGGGATCGGGAAGGGGATGCTGTTCTATTATTTCAACAGCAAGAAGGAGCTCTACTGGCATCTGGTGGATTTCAGCCTGGAGGCGGTGCAACGGGAGTTTTTGGGCAAGATCGACGACTCGATCGACGATGTGATCGACCGGCTGGCCCACATCTCCCGGGTGAAATGGCGGTTTTTCACCGATCATCCGGAGATCAGCCGTTTTTTGACCCACTTCTTTCTGACGGATGAGGCGGACCTGCCGGGCGAGCTGAAGGAGAAACTGGACCGGGTGATGCGTTACGGATTCGGCAAGGTCTATGAGAACAAAAAGTATGACCGGAACCGGTTCCGGGACGATGTGGATCCGGAGAAGGCGCGCCAGTTGATCGAATGGACGATCAAGGGATATGCCGGCGATATGATGGAGCGGTTCAAGCAAAAAAAGCCGGAGCCCGGGGAATTTCAGCGCCTGTGGGACGAGTTTGACCAATACCTCCGCATTTTGAAAACGTGTTTTTACAAGAGGGAGGGAGAAGAGGGATGAGCGTCATCGAGGTGAGGGGCGTCACGAAGCGGTTCGGGAATTTCACCGCCCTCGATTCCATCGATCTGACCGTCGGCGAGGGGGAGATATACGGTTTCATCGGGCCGAACGGCGCCGGAAAATCGACGACGATCCGGATTTTGCTCGGGATGCTGAAGGCGACGAGCGGTTCGGCGCGGATTTTCGGAAAGGACGTGTGGAAGGATGCGGTGGAGATCCACCGGCGGATCGCCTACGTCCCCGGCGATGTGAACCTGTGGCCCAATCTGACCGGGGGCGAGGTGATCGATTTGCTGTTGAAGCTGAGGGGAAACGGAAATCCAAACAAAAGGGATGAGCTGTTGGAGCGGTTCGGCTTGGATCCGCGGAAGAAATGCCGCACCTACTCGAAGGGGAACCGGCAAAAGGTGGCCCTGGTGGCGGCTTTCGCCCAGGATGCCGATCTGTACCTGTTGGATGAGCCCACCTCCGGCCTGGATCCCTTGATGGAGCGCACCTTCCAGGAGTGCGTCCGGGAAGCCAAGGCGGAGGGGAAGACGGTCTTTTTGTCCAGCCACATCCTGTCCGAGGTGGAGAAATTGTGCGACAGGGTGGCGATCATCCGGCAGGGGAAGATCATCGAAGAGGGATCCCTCGCCGAGCTGCGCCATCTGACCCGCATGAACGTCATCCTCCGGACGAAACGGCCGGCGGAGGGCCTTGAGGAACTGAAGGGAGTCCATCACCTGGAAGAAAAGGAGGGCGAATGGACGTTCCAGGTGGACAGCGAAGAGCTGGACGGGGTGATCCGGCACATCAGCCGGTTCGGCATTGAACATCTGGAATGCCTGCCGCCGACCTTGGAGGACTTGTTTCTGCGGTATTACGAGGGGGCGGAGGCTGGAGGGACGAAAGGATGAAAGGGGAAGCGTTCAAAGGCACCGGGAGTCTGATGAAGCTCCTGTTCCGGAAGGACCGCCTGAAAATCGCCGTTTGGTTGGCCGGCTTCCTTCTGGTGACGGCGTCGGCGGCGGCCGCTTATCCGACCGTCTACAAGACGGAGGAAGATCTCGCGGGTTTTGCCCTGACCATGAAAAATCCCGCCATGAAGGCGATGGTGGGCCCGGGATACGATACGTCCGACTTCACCACGTCCTTGGTCTTTGCCGTCGAAATGCTGATGTTTTCCGTCGTTGCCGCGGCGGTGATGAATATTTTGCTCGTCGGCGGAGCGACCCGGACCGATGAAGAGGAGGGCCGGCTGGAGCTGATCCGTTCCCTGCCGGTGGGAAGACTGGCCTATCTGGGCGCCGCGCTGGTGGAAGCCCTGATCGTCAACGGATTGCTCGCCCTCCTGATCGGGACGGCCCTCAGCCGCACGGATCTGGACGGCCTGACGGCGGAGAGCGCCTTTTTGTACGGAGCCCTTCTGGGGAGCGCGGGCTTTCTCTTCGCCGGCGTCACCGCCCTGTTCGCTCAGCTGGCGGAGACCTCCCGGGGGGCGCAGGGGTTTGCCTTCGGCGCCCTGATCGCCTTTTACGTCCTGCGGGCGGTCGGGGATGTGGAGGCGGAGGCGGCCTCTCTCCTTTCACCCCTGGGATGGGTGTCCAGAGCCTATGTATTTTTGGAAAACGAGTGGTGGCCGGTCGGGCTGTCGGTTTTGGCGGCGGCTGTTCTCATCGTCCTTTCCCTTTACCTCCACGCCGTCCGCGACATGGGCGCCGGATTCCTCCCCGCCCGCAGGGGAAGGGCGCGCGCCGGCGCCCTGTTGAAGACTCCCTTCGGTTTCGTCCTGCGCCAGCAGAGTACGACCGTTTTCTCCTGGGCGCTCGGCATCTTCCTGCTCAGCGCCTCCTTCGGGGCGATTCTCGGGGAATTGGAAACCTACTACGGCGACATGGAGTTGATCCTGCAGATATTGGGAGAGGACGACGCCTCCGGCTTGACGGAACAATTTTTGTCGCTGATCATCGTCATCATCACCCTGTTCGGCATCGTTCCCGCCCTCACGACCGTGTTGAAACTGCAGGGGGAGGAAAACAAAAACCGGTCCGAACTGTTTTACAGCGGGGCCGTTTCCCGGCGGACCATGATGTTTTCCTACGGCGCCGCCGCGCTGCTCGTCTCGGCGTTGATGCAGTTCATGCTCGCCCTGGGCATCTGGTCGGCGGGGGCTTCGGTCCTGGAGGGGGTCGCAACCTTCGGGAAGCTGGTTCAATCCGTCCTCGTCCATCTTCCGGCCATGTGGGTGATGCTCGGCCTCGCCTTTCTGTTGATCGGTTTTGCGCCGAGGGCGGTGCACCTGGTATGGCTGTATTTCACCTTTTGCTTCGTCGTCGTTTATTTCGGCGATCTGTTGGAATTTCCCGATTGGCTGAAGGGGATTTCCGCCTTCCACCACATTCCGGAGCCGTTGGTGGAGTCCTTCCGGCCGGGTCCCGTCCTTCTGTTGACGCTCCTTTTCGCCCTCCTTTCCATGGCGGGTTATGCCGGGTATCGGAGAAGGGATATCACCGGGTAAACCGGGATGCCGAAGATGTCGGGGAAAACCCCTGGCGCTCGTGTGAAGTGCACCCCTTAAAGTAGACACAGGAAAACACCCCTGTGAAAATTACTTTAAGGGGTGATTTTCGTGGCAAGAAAAGGACAGAAATTCAAGACATATAGCTTTGAACTGAAAAAGAAGGCAGTGGAAATGAGGCTTCAGGGCATTCCCAAGGCAAAGATTGCTGAAGAGCTGGGGATTCAAGATGTGGGGCGATTAAAGATCTGGATGCGGAAATACCGGGAACAGGGCGATTTTGGGCTAATGGAGCACAGAGGGAGGCGGAAAGAGTACAAGGACCTGGAACGGGAAGTCAAAAGGCTGCGACTGGAGAATGATGTCCTAAAAAAGTGGCTGGAGATTTTGGCAAGG
>NZ_FOOK01000011.1 GCF_900113175.1 Planifilum fulgidum
AACAACTGTATAAACGACGGAGTCAGACCATTGAGCGCAGCTTCGCTGACGCCAAAGAACTTCATGGGCTTCGTTATGCACGCTACAGGGGGCTTGCCAAAGTCAGAGAGCAATGCCTCCTTATTGCCGTGGCTCAAAACATCAAAAAAATGGCCTTGCTCCTCTCGAAGAGAGGAAAAGGCTTTGTGATCCGCCTAATTTACCAAATCTAATTTCCTTTATCTGTTTATTCCCCATAAACATGCAACCCCTGGCGCTTTTCTTGCGAAAAGAGCCAGGGGGTTTGTCATCAATCTCGGGGAAGTGCCGCCGATTAAAGGCGGCACTTCCCTTGTTATCTGTGAAATTTTCGCGCGGGAAGGCCGTCGTCCCCCGGCCTGGCTCCCCCTTTCCGCCGCATGCGCCGAAACCCGGCAACCGGTCATCCCCCCCGGAATGGACCGCGCCGGGCCGCCTTTCCGGGCGACGCGGCATCGTTCCAAGTCCGCTGCGACGGCCGTGGATTGGAGACCCCGCCATTCGGCTGTGTGGTGACTCGGTTGCTTTCGATGCGACGTCTTAACGCTTCTGCGGGCCGAGGACCTTTCGGACGATCCGAAGCCTCGTCGATCTTTTCCTTTCATCTTCTTTTGCGATTTGCCGTTTTCGCATTCAGTCGCCCTGCGGCAGATTCAGACGCCGGACCGTGTCCGCGGCGAAGTCCGATGTGAGCCGGACGGATAGGCGGTAACCGTCCTTCTCCAGCGAAACTTCCGTCCGATTCCCTCCGCCGTCCCTGCCAAACCGGGAAGAGAGGCGGGAGAAAAAGTCTTCGTCGGGCGTTCCCAGCACCACGTGCATGTCGGGCTTCAGCGCCCGCATGGCGATCGGGATCCACGGGCGGTTTCTGTCGACCGTCACGGCGTGGGCCGTCCCACTGATGACGAAGGAGAACTGCTCGCTGGGATCCTTGGAACGGAAGCCGAGCTCCGTTTCGAGCCATGACCGAAACCGGGGCACGCTCTGTACCGGGAACCCGATTTCCCGCAGATACAGCGCGTTGAGCGGCCCGTGCGCCGGGATTACATCTTCGGGAACATAGGAATGGGCGATGAGCTCGACCAGATTTCCGTCCCCGTCCCGGAAGTAGAGATTGCGCCGGATCGGGGTTTCGTCGATTTCACGGCCGTCGGGCCAGGCGGCAATCAGCAGCCCGGACCGCCGGACGAGGTCGGCGGACTCGTAAAAGCGGGAGTAGGGCACTTGAATGGCAAAGTGAACCGGTGCAAGGGGCTTGTCCGACAGGAAAAAAGACAAACGGGCAAAGGCCGTCAGAGAAAAGGAGATTTGATCGGAAGATTCATCGGCGACGGGAAGGCCCAGCCGCTGGTGGTATACTTGCTTGGTTCCGCTGATGGAGACAGTGGGAAGACGCAATTCGGCAAAGTGCGTGATCAATGTTTTTGGCCTCCTGAATGTATTTAAATTTGCGCAGATTAATCATACACGCGCTTTTCCCCCTTGCCCAGAAAATCCTGGACATTGTCCGTTTTTCTTTTTCGCGAAGACGGCATTGGGATGCTATTCCTTTGAATTCAAATGATTTATAATATCTAGAGGATAGACTCAATTTTGCCGGCGAAGCCGCGGGTTTTCCGGGAGTCAAACGTTCGATGACGGAAGGAGTTGGGATGGATGGGACGCCCCTGGCGAAAGAAGCGGAACATTTCGGTGATGATCGCCTTGGTCTTGGTGCTCGCCGCTTGCGGTTCCGGCGGGCAGAGCGCCGACGGCGGCGGGGACAACAAGCAGGTGGAGATTTTCAGCTGGTGGACCGGTGCGGGGGAGGAAGCCGGGCTCCATGCCCTGATCGATTTGTTCAAGGAAAAGCATCCCGACATTGAAGTGATCAACGCCGCCGTGGCCGGTGGAGCGGGCACCAACGCCAAGGCGACGTTGGCCACCCGCATGCAGGGGAATGATCCGCCGGACACCTTCCAGGTGCACGGAGGAGCCGAGCTGAACGAGGGATGGGTGGCGGCCGGAAAGATGGAGCCCCTGAACGATTTGTACGAAGAAGAGGGGTGGATGGATAAGTTTCCCGAGGAGCTCATCGAGCTGGTCAGCAAGGACGGCAACATCTATTCCGTTCCGGTCAACATTCACCGGGGCAATGTCCTGTGGTACAACAAGAAGATTTTCGAAGAAAACGGGCTGAAGCCGCCCAAGACCTTTGACGAGTTTTTCGACGTGGCCGAAAAGCTGAAGAAAAAGGGCGTCACTCCCCTGGCGCTGGGGGACAAGGAGCCTTGGACGGCCACCCACTTGTTTGAGACGGTTCTCCTCGGGACCCTGGGGCCGGAGGACTACAACAAGGTGTGGAGCGGGGAGCTGGCCTTCGATGATCCCAAGGTGAAGAAGGCCCTTGAAACCTTCAAGCGGATGCTCCGGTACACCAACAGCGACCACGCCGCCCGCAACTGGCAGGACGCCGCCCAGATGGTGGCCAAGGGCGAAGCGGCGATGAACGTGATGGGGGATTGGGTGAAGGGCTACTTCACCACCGATCTGAAATTGAAACCGAACAAGGATTTCGGCTGGGCTCCGACTCCGGAGACCGAGGGCACCTTCATGGTGATCACGGACACCTTCGGTCTGCCCAAGGGGGCCAAAAATCCCGAAGCGACCAAGGCTTTCCTCAAGGTGCTGGGCTCCGTCGAGGGGCAGGACGTGTTCAATCCGCTGAAGGGATCGATCCCCGCCCGGGTGGATGCGGATGTGAACAAATACGACGAATACGGCAAACAGACCATCGAGGACTTCAAGAACAATCGGCTGACGCCCAGTTTGGCCCACGGTTCCGCGGCTGCGGAAGGATTCCTGACGGAGGCGAACAAGATCATCAACACCTTCGTCACCCAGGGGGACGTGGACCAGGCCGCGGGTGCCCTGAAACAGGCGGCCACATCCAGCGGGATCGGAAAGTGAGAAAGGTTCATTTCGCCTCTCGGCCGGCGTGTCCGCTTGCCTGAGGTCAAGCAGGGGCGGTTGTGACGCGCGATGGCGTTGCAATGCGCCCCTTTCGACGATTTGATCCAATTCACCGGAGAAGGAGCAATGGGATGAGGCGAAAGGAACAGTGGATGTCGTTTTTGCTGGTGCTTCCCTCTTTCTTGGCAATCGCCGTCTTCGTTTACGGATTTATCGGCTGGACGGGGGCCGTTTCCTTCACGGAATGGAACACCCTGGTTCCCGATTGGTCCTGGGCGGGGCTGAAAAACTATCTGTACCTGTTTGGTGATCTCCGCTTCCAGGCGGATTTGCGCAACACGCTCGTGTTCACGGTGCTCTTCATCGTCCTGTCGACGGGGTTGGGCCTTTTCTTGGCGGTTATGCTGGACCGCCGAATCCGCGGCGAGTCCGTGTTTCGCAATATTTTCATCTTTCCCATGGCCTTGTCCTTCATCGTGACGGGTGTGGTGTGGCAGTGGATCTTCAACCCTTCCACGGGGGTCAACCTGCTTCTGAAGGAGTGGGGATTGGAGAAGCTTCCCCAGTGGTACGTGGACACCCGGGTGATTCCCGGCGTGGAGTGGGGTCAAATTTCCTTCGGAATCCCCCTGGCGCTGATCGCCGTGGTGATCGCCGCCGTCTGGCAGCTGTCCGGCTTTGCGATGGCCATGTACCTGGCGGGCCTGCGGGCGATTCCCGAGGAACTGCGGGAGGCGGCCCGGGTGGACGGGGCCAATGAATGGCAGGTGCTCCACAAGGTGGTCCTGCCCCAGCTCCGACCGATCACCTGGAGCGTCGTCATCATCCTGGGGCACATTTCCCTGAAGATCTTCGATCTGATCTATGCGATGACGGGCCCCGGGGCGATGTTTGTGACGGACATGCCGGGGGTGTACATGTTTGAGACCACCTTCCGGGGGAACCACTACGCCCAGGGGGCCGCCATCGCGGTGATCATGCTGCTTCTGGTGTCCGCCCTGATCGTTCCTTATCTTTGGAGCAACCTGCGCAGGGGGGTGGAGTGATGCCCATCGCACGCCGGGTTTTGCGGCTGCTGCTCTATCTGATCCTGCTGTCCCTCTCCCTGTTTTATCTGACACCCGTTTACGTCATGGCGGTCACCAGCTTCAAGGGGATGGAGGAAGCCACCCTCGACCGCATGTGGGATCTGCCCTCCTCCTTCGATCTGGCAAGCTATGCGACCGCCTACGAGAAGCTGGCCCCGCACCTGCTCAACAGCCTGTATCTGACGATTCCGGCCACCCTTTTCACGGCCCTTCTGGGATCGCTGAACGGATATGTCCTGTCCAAATGGCGCTTCCGCGGCGCCGACACGCTGTTCACCCTGCTGTTGTTCGGCATGTTCATTCCTTACCAAAGCATCCTGATTCCCTTGATCCAGTTCATGCAGGGCATCGGCCTGTACAACTCGATCCCCGGCTTGATCCTGATTCACGTGGTGTACGGGATTCCGATCGCCACCCTGATCTTCCGCAATTTTTACGCGGGGATTCCGACGGAGATCCTGGAGGCGGCCAAGATTGACGGTTGCGGAATGTTGGGCATTTACCGGCGGATCATCCTGCCCCTGTCCCTGTCCGGTTTTGTGGTGGTGGGCATCTGGGAGTTTACCCAGGTGTGGAACGAATTTCTTTTTGCCGTCACGATGACCACTTCCACCCAGCAGCCGGTCATGGTTGCCCTGCAAAACCTCTCGGGCAGCCAGATCGTGCAGTGGAACGTGCAGATGGCCGGCGCCCTGCTCGCCGCGCTGCCCACCCTGCTGGTGTATATTTTTCTGGGCAGGTACTTCATCCGCGGCCTCCTGGCCGGTTCGCTGAAGGGATGAGCCGCCGTCGTCCGGCGGAGACCGAAGGGGTCCTGCCCGCGGTTTTCCTCCGGCGATTTTTTCACCGCTGGCCGAAGATGTTTGATCCTCGCCGACCGGTGGAATTTTCATGACGGGTCAGGTTTCCCGGTTCGGTGGCCTTTGAAAGAAGGTGAACATTTTACGAAAACCCCTGACCCAGTGATTTTTTGCCCTTTTTGACTGCAGAAATTTCTGATATAATTAGCATGTGACAGATTGAACAAACTTTGCGTCCATGGGCTTCAATTGGACCGGGAGGGGGAGGAGTCAGGGAGATGCTGCATATCGTCGTCTGTGTCAAACAGGTTCCCGACAGCCGTGAGATACGGATCGATCCCAAGACGAACACGCTCATCCGTCAGGGAGTGCCTGCCATCGCCAATTTCTACGACATGCACGGATTGGAGGAAGCCCTTCGCATCAAGGACCGGTACGGCGCCCGCATCACCGTGATCACCATGGGTCCGCCGCCCGCCGAAAAGGCGTTGAAGGAATGCATTTCCCTCGGGGCGGACGAGGCGATCCTGGTGACGGACCGGAAGTTCGCCGGGGCGGATACGCTGGCCACTTCCTATGTGCTGGCCAAGGCGATCCAGAAGGCGGCGGATCAATTCGGTCCCGTCGACCTGGTGTTCTGCGGCAAGCAAACCCTGGACGGAGACACGGGACAGGTCGGACCGGGAATCGCCTGCCGGTTGAATCTGGAGCAGCTCACCTATGTCGAGAAGGTGGTGAATCTGGACCCCGAGAAGCGGCGGATCACCGTCCATCGCCATCTGGAGGACGGCGTGGAAGTGGTGGAGACGAAATTGCCCGCGCTGATCACGGCGCTTCAGGAATTGAACAAGGTCCGCCGGGCCAGTTTGCCCGGAATGATCCGGGCGGCCCGTTACAAGCCCATCGTCTGGTCGGTCAAGGATTTCCCGGATATCGACATGAACAATATCGGGCTCAGGGGGTCGCCGACCATCGTCGCCAAATCGTGGGTCCCCGAGCAAAAGCCGGTTGACGGCGAGATCCTGGAGAAGGCGTCTCCGGAAGAGACGGCCAAGAAGTTGGTCGACAAGCTGTGGGAGACCGAACTGCCGGAGAAGCTCGGCTGGGTTGAGGAGAGGGAGGAGGTCGCCCAATGACGGAAAAAATCAAACAAAACGCTGAACCCGACTGGTCCGAGTACCGGGGCGTGCTGGTGGTCGTTGAACAACGGGACGGGAAAGCCAAGCCGGTTTCCTGGCAGCTGTTGGGGATCGGACGGAAGTTGGCCCAAAAGCTGGAGGTGGACACCCTCGCGCTGGTGATGGGGCACGACGTCGAGCACCTGGCTCGGGAGGCGGTGTATTACGGGGCGGACAAGGTGTACATCGCCGACGATCCGGTGCTGAAGCATTACCGCACCTATCCCTACAGCCGGGTCTGCCTGGAGTTGTTCCGCAAAATCAAGCCGGAGATCGTCCTGTTCGGCGCCACCTATACCGGGCGGGATTTGGCCGGGGCGATTGCGACGCACCTTCCGACGGGACTGACCGCCGATTGCACGATGCTGGACGTGGAGCCCCCGCCAAGCCGGCTGCTTCTCGCCAGCCGTCCGGCCTTCTCGGAAAAGATGGTGGCGACGATCCTGTGCAAAAAATATCGCCCGCAGATGGCGACGGCGCGGCCGGGGGTGTTCGACGCCCTGCCGAGGGATCCTTCCCGCCAGGGAGAGATGATCCCCTTCCCATGTCCCGTGAAGGAAGAAGATGTGGCCGCCCGGGTGATCGACTTTATTCAGGATGAACAGCGGGTGAACCTGGAGGACGCCTCCGTGATCGTGGCCGGCGGTCGTGGACTGGGCGGCCCCGAAGGTTTCAAGGTGCTCAAGGAGTTGGCGGATGCCCTGGGCGGCGAGGTCGGGGCGAGCCGTGCCGTGGTGGAAGCGGGATGGATCAGCCACGACCACCAGGTGGGGCAGACGGGCCACACCGTTCGGCCCAAGCTGTACATCGCCGTCGGGATTTCCGGCGCCGTCCAACATGTGGTGGGGATGCAGAATTCCGATGTCATCGTGGCGATCAACAAGGATCCGAACGCTCCCATCTTCAAGGTGGCCCACTATGGGGTGGTGGGTGACTGGGCCGAGATCGTTCCGGCGATGATCGAGGAAGTGAAAAAGCGCAGGGGACTTGCAACGGTCGAAACTTGATGTCGGCCGCAAGTCGCACCGCCGGGGGTGGCGCGGAGGCGCAGCATGAGGCGCAAGGCCGAGGCGCCCCTCCGGCGCCCGACGAGCTTCATCAGTCTTTGAAACGGCAGGATTTCATGGACGGAAGACCACAGGGAACGGAGGAGGCGGAGAGGATGGCTCAGGAAAAATTTGACGCTATCGTGGTGGGGGCCGGACCCGCCGGCAGCGCCGCCGCCTATACGATGGCCAAGGCGGGACTTTCGGTGGTGCTCCTGGAACGGGGCGAATTTCCGGGTGCCAAAAACTTGTTCGGCGGCGTATTGTATCGGAAACAGCTGGAGGACATCCTTCCGGACAAGTGGAAGAAGGCGCCGGTGGAACGGCGGATCGTCGAACAGCGGATTTGGCTGATGGGAGAAGAGTCGGCCGTCACCCTGAGTCACCGCAATGAAGCGTTCAAGGAACCGCCCAACTGCTGGACGGCTCTGCGCGTCAAATTTGACCAATGGTTCGCCGATCAGGCGGTGGAAGCCGGAGCCCTGCCCATCTATTCGACCGTGGCGACCGAGTTGATCACCGAAGGGGACCGGGTGATCGGCGTCCGCACGGACCGTGAAGACGGGGATCTGTACGCCGATGCGGTGATCATCGCCGACGGGGTGAACTCGCTTTTGGGGAAATCCCTGGGCATCCACCGGGAGTGGAGGCCGGACGAGGTTTCACTGGCGGTCAAAGAGGTGATCGCTCTCCCCCGGGAAAAGATCGAGGACCGGTTCAACCTGGAGAAGGACGAGGGGGTCACCATCGAATTTATGGGCAAAACCTCCCTCGGGATGGCCGGGCTGGGCTTTCTCTACACGAACAAGGACACCCTTTCCCTGGGCATCGGCATCATGGTGAACCATCTCAAAAAGAATAAGATCAAGCCCTACGAGATTTTGGACCATGTCAAGAAACACCCGATGATCCGGCGCCTCATCGAGGGTGGGGAAGTGAAGGAATATTCCGGACACTTGATCCCCGAAGGCGGTTGGAATTCGGTCCCGCAGCTCAGCGGAAACGGTTGGTGCATCACGGGGGACGCCGCGCAGTTGGTCAACTTTGTGCATCGGGAAGGATCCAACCTGGCGATGATGTCGGGCAAATATGCCGCGGAGGCGGTGATCGAGGCGAAGAAGCGCGGAGATTTCTCCCGGGAGACCCTCAGCCTGTACGACGAGAAGGTTCGCCAATCCTTCATCCGAAAGGACCTCGTCAAATACAAGGGCATGCACGAATTCCTGATGGAGGAGGATCCCGACCTTCTCTTCAATCGCCTGCCGCAGGCGGCCAATCAGGCCTTCTATGAACTGTTCCTCGTGGACGGGGTTCCCAAGGGCGAGAAACAGAAGAAGATGTTCCAATACCTGAAGGAGGCTGCCGGCGGGGTCTGGGGGCTCGCCAGACTGGGGATTAAAGGATGGAGGGCGATGAACGGATGAGTGAAATGAAAATCGCCGATCGGTTGTTCACCATCCGGTACAAAGTGGATGAACAGTCCCACCTGATCATCAAGGATCAGGAGGTGTGCCGGAAGTGCGAAACCAAGGAGTGCACCCATTTCTGCCCGGCGGATGTCTACGAATGGACCGGCGAAATGACCACGGTGGCCTTTGAAAACTGCATCGAGTGCGGGACCTGCCGGATCGGCTGTCCCTATTACAACATCCACTGGGTGTATCCGAAGGGCGGTTATGGCATCACGTATAAATACGGATAAAAACCAGCGGGGACTCCCCCCGGAGGATGGAAGGGGTGTGCCGCGGGGGCTGAATGCTGCGGCACACCTTTTCGGGTGTATGGAGCTTTCACCCTGTCTGACGCGGGACAGGGTTGTTTTATGGTCGGCCGCGAAATGGATGGGGGACGGATTTTTCCGGTATAATGGGATCAAGATTTGCCAAGAAGGCGAATGCGCCATCAGTGGGGAGGGAAACGGATGGATCTTCGGGATTACCGCAATTGCTTGGGAACCTTCGCCACCGGTGTGACCGTGGTGACCTTCAACACCGATCATGGCAAACACGGATTCACCGCCAATTCCTTCACTTCGGTGTCTCTTGAACCTCCTCTGGTCCTGGTTTCGGTCAACCGGAAAATCAAATCCTGCGCTTACATGCGCGACAACGCCTTTGCCGTCAACATCCTCCGCGGAAACCAGCAGGACCTCGCCCTTCATTTCGCGGGCAAGCCCCGGGAAGGTCTGGAGATCCGATGGAAAGAGGGCGATTATGCCCCCTATCTGGCCGATGCTCTCGCCACCATCCAATGCGTTCCCTGGAAGGCTTACGACGGCGGCGATCATGTGCTGTATCTGGGCGAAGTGAAGCACTACCAATACGATGAGGGCGATGCCCTGGGCTTTTTCCGGGGGAACTTCTTTCCCATCTCTTCGGATGCCGGAAAGTGAGACGGAGCGTCGCAGGCGGGCATGATTCTGGATGGGAGGAGCGCTGAACATGGCTTATTTTGCGGCCATTTTGCACATGGAAAAGCCGGAACTCAATCAGAAATTCCGCCCGCAGCATCTGGCCTATCTGGAGTCCCTGAAGGAGCAGGGGAAGATTTTCGCGATGGGGCCCTTTGCCGACGGGGCGGGGGGAATGGTGATCTATATCGCCGACTCCCTGGAAGAGGCCAAAAGCATGGCGGAAAAGGACCCGTATGTGGTGGAGGGGGTCCGCCGGTTGGAACTGCACGAATGGAAGATGGTCCGGGGTTGAAAAAGAAAATCGCCGTCACCGGGGCCCCGGAGGCCGGGTGACGGCTCAACCTGTTGGTACGGAAGGGGATTGTGGAAAGCAACCTTCCATGGTATATGAATATGCGCATCACCTGCTTCGTAATGCCGCACCTGCGGCGTTTTTTTATTTGCCGACGGGCGGGCGCGCCGAAAGGCGGCGGAAAGGGGCAGTGGAAACCGGGGCCGGAAGAGTTCGGGGAGGGCGCTTTTCAAGGGATCCTGTCGAAAAGCGGGTTCTTTTGCCTTGTTTTGTAAAGGGCGGAGGATTTGCGGGTGAAATGGTGTAAAAAGAACAATAATCCAAATTGGGATGCAGATGGAAAGGAGCGGGGTCCCTTGGCTTCCTCTCCGGAAAAGGATCCTAACGGCGCTTCCGACCGCGCGGAGATGTTTTATACCTTGGAGGAAGTGTCCCAGGCGATGAAGGTGAGCATCGAAAATCTTAAGCGCCGCCTTTCCGAGGGCGCGATCCGAGGTGTGCAAAAAGGAGGGCAGTGGATGATCCCCCGGGAGGAAATGGAGAAGTTGGGGGATGAACCCGGGAAGGATCCGGATCCCGAACCCTTTCAGGGCGGGGTGAAGGAGTCGACGGCGTTGACCGTCCTTTCGGCGGATCAGGAGGAAAAAGAAGAAAAAAAGGAGGAGCCGTGGAGGAAACGGGCGAGGGAGCTTTTTTCCGACTGGCTGAGCGGCTTCAGAAACGCGAAGTGGAACGGGAAACTGGACGAGAAGGTGAAGGAGTGGATCGGGCGCTTTTTTCACATTGTTGAGCGCCTCAGAAAAAAGGAGGTGGAGGAAGAGGGCGTCCGGCAGCAGGTGAGCCTCAAACTGGGATTGATGACGGGACGCAAGGAAATGACCTGTGATTTTTGCCTGGTGACGGATCATTTTTATCCCGGAGCCCTGTTCGCCGACGTTTACGTGGACGGAGAGCTGAAATGGGTGATGTGCCCCAATTGTTTGTGGTACTGCCGGGAACAGTCAAACGGCTCCCTGGAAAAGAACGTGCGGGCCCGTTTCCATCAGCTGGCCCACCGTTTGGAGCAGGAGGCGCGCCGCGCCCGTCGCCTGGCCTCGACGGAGGACTTCCGCGTGCCCGGCCGACACGAATGGGAAGCCTGGGAAACGGCCTCTTACGCCCTCAAGGAAGTGGCGTCATCCCAGGCCTTTCACGGGGAATTCAAGACGGATGAAAATGGAGAATAATAAAGTGACGCCGGGAAGGAAAGCTTTGTCGGCCGCGCTGAAGCCGGGGCGAAACATCGCTTTTTTCCCGGTCCCCGATTTCTTCCGCCACCTGCCGGGTGGCCTTTATTTTTTTGAAAGGTTCGTGCGGGATACGCGCGCCGAGGAGCTTCCACACCTCTTCTTCCCTTCGTTTCCAGAGGGGAACGACCGGAGAACATCCCGCCGCTTTCCGGCCGCCTCGTTGATTAAAGGAACGGAAATAGGGAAAAACAGGTAAAGAAGTCTGTTTGAGGGGATGGGACAAAGGGTGGAGAGGAACTTCGGGTCCATAAAGTGGACGAATTTTCACGGCGCCAATCTTGCTTATCTCGTCGAGCAATACGAACGCTATGTCGAGAATCCCCGTTCGGTTGAAGCGTCCGTCCGGACGCTTTTTGAGCGCCTGGGTCCGCCGCCCGTGACGCCGCCGGAGGACGTTTCCGGGGAGGAGCGGGGAGATCCGGCGCTGATCCGGAAGGTGGTGGCCGCCGTGGAACTGGCGCAGCGGATCCGCACCTACGGACACCGCCTGGCCCGGATCAATCCCCTGAAAAGGGAGATTCTTTCCGATCCCCGGCTCGATCCCGCCGCCTGCGGACTCACCGAGGAGGATCTCCGCCGGATGCGGGCCGTCTGGATTTGGCCGGAAGCTCCCGCGGGCGTGCGGACGGGTTTGGAAGCGATCGCGAAGCTCAGGGAGATTTACACCGGTTCCCTGGCCTTCGAATTTTCCCATGTGCATGATCCCCGAGAGCGGGAATGGCTGGAGCGTCAGGTGGAATCCGGGGGAATCCGTCCCTTCTTGCCGCCGGATCAGCAGATCGGACTGTTGAAACGGCTGATTGAGGTGGAGGAATTCGAGCGGTTTCTGCACCGCACCTTTCCGGGGCAAAAGCGGTTCTCCATCGAAGGTATCGACGTGTTGGTGCCGATGCTGGATGAATTGATCCGCCGGAGCGTCCATGACGGCGTCAAAAATGTCATGATCGGCATGGCCCACCGGGGCCGGCTCAACGTATTGGCACACGTGCTCGGCAAACCCTATGAAGTCATCTTTTCCGAATTTCATCACGCCCCCGACAAGGAGCGGGTTCCCTCCGAGGGGTCGGCGGGAATCAATTTCGGATGGACAGGGGATGTGAAGTATCACCTGGGCGCCGAGCGGGAATGGGAGGAGGCGGACCGGAGGGAAATCCTCCACGCCCGGCTCACCCTCGCCAACAATCCCAGCCATCTGGAATTTGTGAATCCGGTCGTCGAGGGGTATGCCCGCGCCGCCCAGGAAGACCGCCAACATCCCGGCTTTCCGAAACAGGACATGAGCCGCGCCTTGGCGATCCTGATCCACGGAGACGCGGCCTTTCCCGGTGAGGGGATCGTGGCCGAAACCCTCAACTTAAGCCGGCTCCGGGGTTACACCACGGGGGGGACGATTCATATCATCGCCAACAACCAGCTGGGGTTCACCACGGAAAGTTCCGATGCCCGGTCCACCGCTTACGCCGGCGATCTGGCCAAAGGCTTTGAAATTCCGGTGGTTCATGTCAACGCGGACGATCCGGAGGCCTGTCTGGCCGCCGTCCGGTTGGCCTGGACGTACCGCTGCCGGTTCCGGAAAGATTTCCTGATCGATCTGGTGGGATACCGGCGCTACGGCCACAACGAAATGGACGACCCCGTCGCGACGCAACCCCGGATGTACGAGCAGATTCAAAAACATCCGAGTCTGGCCGAACAATACGCCGGGCGGCTGGAGGAGGAGGGGCGGATTTCCCGGGAGGAAGTGGAGAAAGCCAGAAGGGAGGTGGAGGAACGGCTGAGGCGGGCTTACCGCAAGATGAAGGAGGATCCGCCCGACGAATGGGCGGCCATGAAGAAAGAAGCTCCGGTTCCGGCACTGCCGGAGGTGGAGACGACGGTGGATGAGGAGACCCTTCGCCGGCTCAACCGGGAATTGCTGCGCAAGCCGGAGGGATTCCACCGGTATCCGAAACTGGAGCGGATTCTTCTTCGCCGGGCCGAAGCTCTGGAGAAGGAGGGAAAGGTGGATTGGTCCCTGGCGGAAGCCTTGGCCTTTGCCACCATCCTGACGGACGGGATTGCCATCCGCATGTCCGGGCAGGACACGGAGCGGGGCACCTTCGCCCAGCGTCACTTGGTCCTGCACGATCCGAAGACGGGCCGTTCCTATTCCCCCCTGCACCTTCTCAGCCAGGCGCGGGCCTCCTTCGCCATATACAACAGCCCCCTTTCCGAAGCTTCCGTATTGGGTTTTGAGTACGGATACGACGTGTTCGCAACCGACACCCTCGTCCTGTGGGAAGCGCAGTTTGGCGATTTCGCCAACGCCGCCCAGGTGATCATCGACCAGTTTCTCTCTTCCGGCCGCGCCAAGTGGGGGCAGCGGTCCGGACTGGTGATGCTCCTGCCCCACGGCTACGAAGGCCAGGGGCCCGAGCACTCCAGCGCCCGTCTGGAGCGGTTTTTGCAACTGGCGGCGGAGAACAACTGGGTGGTGGCCAATCCGACCCGGGCTTCCCAGATTTTTCACCTGCTGCGCCGGCAGGCGCTGCTGCTGGGGAAACCTGCCGAACGGCCCCTGATCCTGATGACGCCGAAAAGCCTGCTCCGCCATCCTCAAACCGCCTCGCCCCTGACGGATTTGACGGAGGGACGGTTTCAACGCGTGATCGAACGGCCGGGATGGGAGAATCGGGCCGACCGCGTGGAGCGGCTGCTCCTTGCGAGCGGGAAAATCGCCGTGGAGTTGGAAGAGAGGTTGGAGGGCGAACAAGCCGGGGAGCGGATGCATCTCGTGCGGGTGGAACAGCTGTATCCGTTTCCGGAGGAGGAGATCCTCCGGGCGGTGCGGCGTTTTCCCCGACTGCGGGAAATGGTTTGGGTCCAGGAAGAACCGAGGAACATGGGCGCCTGGACCTATGCGGAACCCCGGTTGCGCGCCATGGCGCCTGCGGGAATAGCCGTTCGCTATGTCGGTCGTCCCGAGCGGTCCAGTCCGGCGGAGGGCTTCTCCAAGCTCCACGACATCGAACAACGGCGCATTCTCGACGAAGCGACTTGCTTGACTCCGACTCACACCGCTTCCAAACCGGGAGGGAACGAAACATGATGGAAATCAAGGTGCCGGAATTGGCGGAATCCATCACTGAAGGAACGATCTCCAAATGGGTGGTTCGGGAGGGAGAGGCCGTTCGGGAAGGGGATGTCGTCGCGGAACTGGAAACCGACAAGGTGAATGTGGAAATCAGCGCCGAACAAAGCGGGGTTTTGAAAAAAATCTTGAAGGGGGAGGGGGAGACCGTCCGCGTGGGGGAGGCGATCGCCCTGCTCGGGGAAGCGGACGGGGAGGCTGCGGAATCCGAGGCGGGGAAAAAAGCGGAGGAGCCGGTTTCCGATCCGCCTCCGGAACCCCGGGAGGAGGAAGGCGGTGAAGCTGAAGAGGATGCCCGGCCATCTCCCGCCGGCTACCCCGTGGCCACGCCCGCCGCGCGAAAGTGGGCGCGGGAGCGGGGAATCGATCTGCGCCGGGTATCCGTCCGGGATCCCCGGGGAAGGGTGACAGCGGAGGATGTTCGGAACTACTCGGCCGAAGCCCCTTCTGGAAGGGAGGCTCCCGCCGATCCGGCAAAGGTGCTGCCGGCGGGGGAAGGGGAACGGCCGGTGGAGCGGGTCCGGATGACTCGCCGCCGCCTCACCATCGCCCGCAGGCTTCTGGAAGCCAAGCAGTCAACGGCGATGCTCACCACCTTCAACGAAGTGGACATGAGCGCCGTCATGGAGATTCGGCGACGCCGGAAAGAGTGGTTCCGGGAGCGGCATGACGTGGGGCTGGGGTTCATGTCCTTCTTCACCAAGGCCGTTGTGGGGGCGCTAAAGGCCTTTCCCCTCCTCAACGCGGAGATTCAGGGAGAGGAGATCCTGATCAAGAAGTATTACGACATCGGCATCGCCGTGTCCACGGATCAGGGTCTCGTCGTTCCGGTCGTCCGGGATGCGGACCGGCTCAGCTTCCCGGAGATCGAGCGCCGGATCGCCATCCTGGCCGAAAGGGCCCGGTCCGGGTCCCTCACCCTGGAGGAGCTGCAGGGAGGCACCTTCACCATCACCAACGGCGGCGTGTTCGGCTCCCTCGCTTCCACCCCCATTCTCAACCCGCCCCAGGTGGGGATCCTGGGCATGCACAAGATTCAGAAGCGGCCGGTGGCCGTGGAGGATGACCGGGTGGAAGTGCGGCCGATGATGTATCTCGCCCTTTCTTACGATCACCGGATCATCGACGGGAAGGAGGCGGTCAGCTTCCTGGTCCGGGTGAAGGAATTGATAGAAGATCCGGAGCAGCTGCTGCTGGAGGGGTGAGCTTCGGGATTTCAAACCGGGAAATGGCCGAAAAGGAATCGGTCCCGGGAAGGACCGATTCCTTTTTACTTCGGCGCTATTCCACGATCTCGTCGCTGAATTCGAACCGGCTCACGTCGAACAGGGGCCCCTCATGCCTTTTGCCGCCCTTGAAAACGAGATACAGATCGTGGATGCCGTAGGCTCCGTCTTTTTCATTGGTGTCGATCATGGTTGATACAGTGAACCGCTTGTCCGCGCCTTTCCCTTTCGGAACCCGCATGGTGCCCACCTTTTTGCCCCCGGGATGGTCCAGACGGACTTCGATCGTTCCTCCCCCGCGGGAGGCGACGCGGGCGTGCATGCTTAAGATGCCGCGCATGTGCGCTTGTCCGTTGGCGGAACCGTCGGCAAAATTGACGCGGGTGTACCGGATGTAAGAGCCGTCCTTCAGGGGCACGGCCGCTTTGCCTTCCGGGGTGTTTTTCAGACGGATTCCCGACTGCCCGTCATTTTCATGGGGATAGTAGGTGGAGAACACATCCTTCAGCTCCGGCAGCGCGGGGAGTTCAAATTGCTCCGGTATGAAGGTGGTCACGCTTTTCTCCCTCAAGTTCACGGTGAAGCGGTGCTTTTTGACCTTGACCGCGTCCAGTTTCTTCAGATTTTCACTGGCGGAAGTGCGGTAGGGCACGACGGAATGCACATTTTTCGGAAAGCCCTTCAGATAAAAGGTGACGGTTTGCGGTTTCGGGCTGTTGTTTACAGCTACGACGGCAAAATTGCCCGTTTTCGGATCCTTGTAGGCGGTCACCAGCACATCCTCCGCCGGGTGCTTGTCCGCTTCGATCCTTTTGTAACCGGGCCGGATGAAGCGGCTGTAATTGCCGAAGGCGTAATATCGCTTGAAGACGCGGAACAGATTGTTTTCCGTGGGGGCGACCCGTTGATCCGACCCGTCGTTGGAAAGTCGGATCAAATCGGAACCGTCCGCGCCGTTGTTGGCGGCGGGCCACCACCAGAAATAGGCGCTCACGCCGGTGACGTCGAACATGTTTCCGATGAGGGTGGCGTATTTCAGGCCGTCTTCGATGGTGTTGTGCGCAAAGGTTTGCTTCGCTTCGCCCTGGTTCATGTATTCCGTCTGCCAGATCGTTTTTCCCAGTTCCTTCGATCGGGCAAAGGCGTCGGGATCCGGCATCGTATCGCCGGCGAGCAATCCCTGGTAGGCGTGGGCGGCGACCACGTCCACCGCGGGGGCGGTTTTCGGATCCGTCAAGGCGGGAAGCGCGTATTCCTCCGAAAACTTCATCGACTCACCCAGAACGATTTTGGCGGAAACGCCTTTTTCCTTGAAGGTGGGAGCCAAATAATCGCGGACGAAGAGGTTCAGTTCCTCCGGCGTCCAGAGACAGCTGGAATACAGGGTTGACACCTCCGGTTCATTGGCGGGGGAGATGTGCGTGATGTCGATGCCGAAGTGTTCCTTGTAACCCTTCACATAAGCGGCCAGGTATTCGGCGTATTTCCGATACATCGATTTATCGAGCTTGTTCGGAGGATCGCCGCCGGTGTCGATCACGCTGCGGTTTTTCTTCATCCAGGCCGGAGGGCTCCATGCGGTGCTGAAAAAGGTCCTTACGCCCCTCTTTTTCGCTTCGTTCATGATCCAGATCTGATACCGGTCGAAGGAATCCTTGTCCCAATCTTCATCGTCCCAGACGAATTTGTCCGGCTCGGGCATGATGGTTTCACTTGGGCCGTCGTAGTGAGGATCGCCCCATTCCTCGATCCCGCCGTCACCGATCACATTGCGGACGATGCTCAGCCCGATTCCCTTTTCCCGGCTGAAGATCATGTCTAAGATTTGCGTCCGGACCGGCTCGTCCAGGCGCATGATGGAGCCGCCTTTGTGAAAGGCGAAAGATCCGCCGAATCCGTCGATCACCTGCCTCTCCGCATTCCAGTCGATCGTGGAGACGCCGCGGGGAAGGGCGGGGGTGTGAGCCGCGGCGGAAGCCGACGCGCCGATGACGATAAACAAGCAGAGCAACGCAACGAGCAGCGGGGCAAAGGGCTTTCGGAGCATATCCATCCTCTCCTTGTCAATGGGATCCGACGGGGGCCGGGATGCATACTAGTATGGTAGTTTAAACGAATGAGGAAAAGAATTAATTTTCTAATTATTGATTTTATTATTTACCGGAAGAGCTGTCAAATAATGATCATCATTGGGGCGCTCCGTGGGGTTTTTTGGTACAAGACGGCTCCGCCGTCACAGCGAGTTTGTATCCTCGATCCTTGACCCTCATTCCATTTATGGGACACGGGATATCCTTCCCCTGAAGAGGCAAAAAGGGAATGGCCGGTCTTTCCTGTCGGACCTTACCGTTGCTGATTCCCGCAAGGAAGCACCCAGCCGGATCACTAAATCGCCCGCGGCGAAAAAATATCCGGCGGCGGACTTTTTCCGGACCCCACGGGGGCCGTTGGAACATGGAGGTCAAGCGCCGTTTCCGTTCCATCCAGCGCGCCCTGGGCACTTGGACCGATCTTGCACATTGGATGTCGTTTCAGGAACAGCCCTTGGGCTGCTGAAGAACTCGACATGGGGGACGAGGACAGTATCCGGCGAGGTTTATCATCCAAGTCGTCACCTCTTCGCTGAAACGGGGTTTTCAATCCATAAGAGGGGATCTCCGCATCCATCTTCCCGCGTCATGTACCGGTTTGAAATCGGTCTCATTTTGCCCATTCGGTGAACGACGGCTGAAGCCATCCGCTGAAGCAATCATCCCGACCATTGCCTTGTGCGGCGATGGGAAATTTTCCTATGTGCTGGCTGCGGGAGCCGAAAAAGTTTGCCGCCGGTTGAGGCGGCATTTTGGCATCCCGGTCCAGGCCGGGGGAAAAGGCGGGCTCTGCGGCACCAAGGGATGCGATATCAAACGAAGCCCGTTCAAGATAAGGGCAAAAGAACCTGAAGGCCCGCCGGTTGCGGGCTTTGTTGCCGTGTTCAAACAACAAAGGAGCCGTCGGACCCTTTTGATGCAGGTCTTGGAACGCTGCGGAAGAGATCTTTTCCATTCGGCGGGCTTGCTTAAAGAGGTCGAATGGACGCATGTTCCGGTTTATTGCGCCGAAGGTTGCCTTTCCTTGGGCATGACAAGCGCGGTGTGCCTGCTTGCGCTATCGCGTCGCGGACTCCACCGCCTGCCTGGAAGGCACGCCGAACAGGGCACGCAGGTGGGCGTTGAGGAAGCGTCCCTCGGGATCCTGCTCGTCGCGGATCCGGCAAAAATCGTTCCACCGGGGATAGAGGCGGCTCAGCTCCTCGGCGGTCAGCGAGTGCATCTTGCCCCAGTGGGGGCGGCCCCCGTGGCGGCGGAAGATCGCCTCCATCGCGGAGAAATAGGCTTCATGGGGCATTCCCCGGTACATGTGCACCGCGATGAAGGCCGTGTCCCGGCCATAGGCGGGACTGAGCCAGATGTCGTCCCCCTTGACGTACCGGCACTCGATGGGGAAATGGACGGCAAACCGGCGGCGCCGGATGGTTTCCCGGATCTCCCGCACAGCCTCCGGCAGCTTCTCCGCCGGAAGGGCGTACTCCATCTCGTTGAAGCGGACCAGGCGGGGCGTCGCGAACAGCCGGTGGCTGTCCCCCACCTCTTCCACCGTGGGCACTCCCCGGGCGGACAGGCGGCTGATGGAGGGGCACAACCGGGGAAAGCGGCGGGCGGTCTCCGAAAGGAGCCAAAAGGCGCCGTTTTCGAGGAAAAGTTTGCTGAAGCGGCTCCAGAGTCCGCCGGCGGAGGCCGCCCGATCGGTTTCATCCATGAATTTCACCTGGACGAGATCCGTGTGGGGAAACCAGTAAAATTCGAAGTGGCGGTGTTCGCGGCGGTAGCGGTCCAGGCGGTTCAGGCAGTCCTCGAGGGGCATCCGTCCGCTCCGGTAATGGAGCCGGTACCGGGGAAGCACCCGCAGCGTGACGCGGACGATCACCCCCAGGGCGCCGAGGGAAACCTGCGCCGCCTTGAACAGCTGCGGATTTCGGTCCGGGGAGCATTCGACCACCTCCCCCCTTGCGTTGACGAGGGTGAGGGCGGCCACCTGTGTGGACAGAATGCCGAAGTCCGTCCCGGTGCCGTGGGTGCCGGTGCTGATCGCCCCCGCGATGGACTGGGCATTGATGTCCCCCAGGTTTTCCTGGGCCAAGCCGTGCCCGTGGAGGAGCTCCCCCAGCTCCTTCAGTTTGGTTCCGGCCCGGACCGTGACGAGCCGGCGCTCTTTGTCCACCGCTTCCAAACCGCGAAACCGGTCGAGGGAGAGAAGGATGCCGTTTGTTTCGACTAGGGGCGTGAAGGAATGGCCCGAACCGACGACGCGGATCGATTTGTTTTCGTCGGCGGCCTGCCGGATGATCCCGGCCACCTCCTCCACGGAAGCCGGATAAAGGATGCGCTTCGGCCGAAAGCGGGCGGAACCGGACCAGTTTTTCCACTCTCTCCGCCTCACAGAAAACACCTCCCGTCTCCGCGGTACGTGGTGGCTTCCCCGACGATCCGTCCCTCCGAAAACAGGTGGAGCCGGTCGAAGCGCTCGCACAATTCCCCGGCCTTGGCGTGGCGCAGGAAGACCGGATCCCCCAGATTCAGGGCAACCGGTCCCTCGTAGCGGACGGGCGTCTGGACCTCGCCGGCGCCTTCCAGCGGGAGCAGGCGGGTTCCCTCCGGCAGGTAAGGCATCGGCAGTTTGTCGCGGCCGGCGGCGCCGGAGGCCACGTAACCGCCTCCCGCGCAGGTGTAGACGCCGGGACGGGGCCTGCGGACGATCTCGATGGCGAAACCCGCGGCGGGCTGGTACCGGAAATCCCGGTAATAATCGAACAAGACCGGAGCATAAAGTCCCGACCCCACGGTCACCTCCGTCACCGACGGGTCCCGGGCGGTGGTGGCGAGGCTTCCCGTCCCGCCTCCGTTGACGAAGCGGAGGGGGATTCCCAGCTCGCGGACGGCCTGAACCATTTCCGCCCGCCGCTCCGCCACGACCCGGACGGAGTGCCGTTTGAGCAGGCGGACAAGGAGATTTCTGGCCCAAGCGCCCGGATAGCGGTCGCCCACCCCGGCGATCTGAGCCTCGTAACCCATCAGCCCGTCCAGCAGGAGATGGGGTGAAGAGGCGATGCGGCGGGCCAGCGCCAGCGTCTCCTCCTTGGTCCGGAGGGGGGATCGCCGGACGCCGAAGTGGAGGCCGGGGTAGGAGACGGACATGTCGATGTCCAGGCAGACGGGGATGCGCACCCCCGTTTCCCGGGCGATCGCCTCCAGGTGGTCGATATGCTCCGCCGAGTCCGCCATCAGGGTGATCCGGCGGCCGTCCGCGATCTTGCGCGCCGCCTGCCGGAGGTGCTCCGGCTCCCAGGCGGGATAACCGACGAGCAGATCGTCCAGTCCCTGTTCGGCGAGATACAGCGCTTCGGGGACGGTGAAACACATGACGCCCCGGAAGCGGTCGGAGGCTTGGAGCACGAACTGGATCACCCGGACGCTTCGCAGGGATTTGCTGGCGAGGCGGAGAGTTTTATCGCCGCACTTTTCGGCGATGCTGCGGATGTTTTCCGAAAGGAGATCCAGGTCGAGATAGGCAAAGGGTTTGGGGACGCCTTCAAAGGCGCGGCGGTAGGTCTCGTAATCCCGTTTGATCATGTCGTATCCTCCCAAACCTCCAAATTTCCCAGGCGAAATGTTCCCATGTGTCGTTCAATTCCAAAAATAACGAGCAAACTCTTTCTTCTCCATTTTCCCCGTCATGGGGCGGAACTCCTTTTGCTGCGTTCATTTTTTGCCGGTGAAATTTGCAGAGGCACCGCAGTGGGGGCTGCAGCTGCCGGGCGGGCGAGCGGCCAACCGGAGGCGGACAACGTGCGGTCGATATTTACAAATAATTAAAAATTTGGTATTTTTTATTAAAACATTATCCAACTGGACAAGCGTCGGATCCCTTTTGACAACCCTTGTCCCCGGAGGTGCGGCGATGAAGAGAGTGGGCGCGAGGAAGGCTCTCAGCGTATTGGTGATGGTTGTCTTTCTGTTGCAAATGTCCTTTGTTCTCCCTCCCCCGGCGGCGTCAGCCCGGGAGATAAAGACCGACTTTTTTTCTTCCTTCGAGGAGGATGATTTGACCTGGGAAGATACGGTTGAAACCGATTCGAAGGGCAACAAAAGGGCGAAGGGAGTTGACGGCCACATCGTCCCCGAAGATCGCATCCCGGGGGATATCACCGAAAAGGTGAAAGAGATCAAGGCCAGTGCCAACAACCCGCCCCATGAAACGGATCAGCAGCTGATCGACGGCGATGTGACCACCAAATGGCTCGCCTTTGAACCCACGGCCTGGATCGAGCTCCGGCTTTCCGAACCGGAAGCGGTGGTGAAATATGCGCTGACTTCGGCCAACGACTATCCGGAGCGGGATCCCCGGGACTGGACCCTTTCCGGTTCCGAGGACGGGGAAAACTGGACCGTGTTGGACCGGAGAGAGGGAGAGCGCTTCGACGAACGCTTCCAGACCAAAGTGTACGAATTCGAGAATAACAACAAGTATTCCTATTATCGCCTGGAGATTACGCGGAACGCCGGCGCCAATATCACGCAGCTGGCGGAGCTGCAGCTTTCCAACGGCATCGAAGTGCCGCCGCCCCCGCCTTCCGATATGAAATCCCATATCGCATCGGGCCCGTCCAAGGCTTACACCGCCAAGCGGAACGCCGGCTGGACCGGCCTCCGCGCCCTGACCTACTACGGCACCCATACAGCTGAAGGCAGGGCCTACTCCTACAACAAGATTTACGAAGTGGACATTCTGGTTACGCCCGACACCCGGTTGTCCTATTACATCTTCCCGGAATTTACGGACAAGGATCACCTGGAGTATGCCAGCACCTATGCCTCCGTCGATCTTGCCTTTTCGGACGGAACCTATTTGAGCGAACTGGGGGCCGTGGATCAGCACGGGGTGAAGCTGAACCCGCGGGATCAGGGCGAGTCAAAGACGCTTTACCCGCATCAATGGAACTTCAAAAAGGCTCACATCGGCAAAGTGGCTGCCGGAAAAAGGATCAAGCGGATCCTGGTGGCCTATGACAATCCGAAGGGGCCGGCCGTGTTCCAAGGGCACATCGACGATATCCGAATCGAGGGGAAGCCGAAAAAGCAAACTTATTCCAGGCCCTCCGATTATGTGAACACCCTGCGGGGAACCCATTCCAACGGCACCTTCTCCCGGGGAAATACCTTCCCGGCCGTCGCCGTTCCCCACGGTTTCAACTTCTGGACGCCGGTGACCGATGCGGGATCGACCAGCTGGCTGTATCGGTACCATGAGCAGAACAACGAGGACAATCTCCCGGAGATTCAGGCCTTTTCGCTCAGCCACGAGCCCAGTCCCTGGATGGGCGACCGCCAGACCTTTCAGGTGATGCCGTCGGATTCCGCCGAAGGGGTTCCAAAGGCCGACCGAAGTGACCGGGCCCTGCCCTTCAAACGGGAGAATGAAATCGCGAAGGCCCATTACTACAGCGTGATCTTCGAAAACGGCATACGGACGGAGATCGCTCCCACCGATCACGCTGCCCTGTTCCGGTTCACGTTCAAGGGGGACCGATCCACCCTCATCTTCGACAATGTGAACAATAACGGCGGCATCCGGCTGGATCCGGAGAAACGTGTGATCACGGGCTACTCCGATGTAAAAAGCGGATTGTCCACGGGTGCCACGCGAATGTTCTTTTACGCGGAATTCGACAAACCGGTCCTCGAGAGCGGCCGGATTTCCGGCCACGGCCGGGATGATGTGATGGCCTATTACCGGTTCGACACCGGCCAGGGCGACCGGACGGTAACGATGCGGATCGCCACCTCCCTCATCAGCGTGGCGCAGGCCAAGAAAAACCTGAAACAGGAAATCTCCCCCGCGGACACCTTGGAAACCGTCAGGGAACGGGCCCAGAAACTGTGGGATGACAAGCTGAAGATCATCGAGGTGGAAGGTGCGTCCGAAGAGGATCTGGTGACGCTGTACTCCAATCTGTACCGCCTGTTCCTGTATCCCAACTCCGCGTACGAAAATGTCGGCACCGCGGACAAGCCCGTTTACAAGTATGCCAGCCCCTTTTCGCCGCTGGTCGGGGAGAATACGCCCACAAAGACGGGAGCCAAAATTGTGGAAGGAAAAGTCTATGTGAACAATGGCTTCTGGGATACCTACCGGACGGCATGGCCCGCCTATGTCCTGCTGACGCCCACCAAAGCGGGGGAGATGATCGACGGCTTTGTCCAGCATTACAGGGACGGCGGCTGGATCGCCCGCTGGTCTTCCCCGGGATATGCGGACCTGATGGTGGGGACCAGCTCGGATATCGCCTTCGCCGATGCGTACATCAAAGGGGTGACGAACTTCGATGTGAAAAGCTTCTACCAGTCGGCGGTGAAAAATGCCGCGGCGGTCAGCTCCGACCCGGGAACCGGGAGAAAGGGCTTGGTCACCTCCATTTTCAAGGGATACACCGACACCTCCACGCCGGAGGGCATGTCCTGGGCGATGGACGGTTATATCAACGACTTCGGCATCGCCAATCTGGCCAAGGCCCTGTATGAGCGGGGTGGGGACGATCCCGATCGTTCCCGTTACAAGGAAGATTACCTGTACTTTTTGAACCGGGCCCAAAACTATGTGCACATGTTCAACCCGGATGTGAAGTTTTTCATGGGCCGGACGCCTTCGGGCGCGTGGCGCGTCTCACCCGAAAACTTCGATCCCCGCGAATGGGGAGGGGATTATACGGAGACCAATGCTTGGAACATGGCCTTTCACGCCCCGCAGGACGGCCAGGGATTGGCCAATCTTTACGGGGGAAGGAAGGCGTTGGCCGCCAAGCTGGATGAGTTCTTCCGCACACCGGAGACGGCCCTGCCGAAGTTCAAGGGGCATTACGGCGGGGTCATCCACGAGATGAGGGAAGCGAGGGACGTCCGAATGGGCATGTACGCCCACAGCAATCAGCCCTCCCATCACATTCTTTACATGTACAATTATGCCGGCCAGCCCTGGAAAACCCAGGAGAAGGTGCGGGAGGTCCTGTCCCGGCTTTACACCGGCGGCGAAATCGGCCAGGGATACCCCGGCGATGAGGATAACGGGGAAATGTCCGCCTGGTACATCTTCAGTGCGGCCGGTTTTTATCCGCTGCGGCTGGGAACGCCGGAATATGTGATCGGCGCCCCTTACTTCAAGAAAATGACCATCCACCTGGAAAACGGCAACAAGATCGTCATCAATGCCCCGAAGGTCAGCGACAGGAACAAGTACATCCAAAGGGTCAAGCTGAACGGCGTCGAGTACAACAAAACCACCCTTTCCCATTTCGACCTCATCCGGGGAGCCACGCTGGATTTCGAAATGGGCCCCAAACCCTCCAAATGGGGGACCGGGGAGGAGGCCCTTCCGCCGTCTATCACCGATCCTGCCACCGACGGGTCATCCCTGTTGCCCCGCCCGATGAGGGATTTGACGGATCGCTCGGAAGGAGGCGGTGATGCCAGAGAGTTGTTCGACAATTCCTCGGATACCCGGGTCACCTTTGATACCGCTTCTCCCCGGTTGAATTGGCGATTTGCGGAAGGTCCGGAGAAGGTGAGGATGTACACCTTGACATCCGGAGACGGGTCTCCGGCGGAAGATCCGAAAAGCTGGGTGCTGAAAGGCTCCAGGGACGGACGAAACTGGACCGTGCTGGATGAAAGAAGCGGGGAATCCTTTAAGTGGCGCCGCCAAACCCGGGCCTTTGAGGTGAAACATCCCGGCAAATATTCCTACTACATGCTGGAAATCAACGAAAACAACGGAGCGGGTTCCACGACGCTGGCCGAAGTGGAATTGCTCGGATATGACGATGTGAATCGCTTTTTCGGAGCGGTCGACCAGCTGATCCGGGATTACAAGCAATCCGGGGAGCTGAAGGAGCCGCTCGTTAAGCAGTTGTCCTGCAGTCTGGAGCAGGCCGGCCGTCAAGAGCAAAAGGGGCGCACCGAACAGGCCGTCAAGCACATGGAGGATTTTCTCAAGCACCTGAACAATCAGGGGATGAAGGGCCGCGCGACGGACCGCGCGCGAAAGAAGCTGGCTGCGGAGGCCCATGCCTTGATCATCGCCCTGAGGAGATAATCATCGAGGCTTACATGGTTCCCCCCTTGCCAATCTGTTCACCGCCAGGTATAATCATCGTTACAAATTGGGGAGGGTGTCTAGGGTTCCGCCGTCCTCCGTGCGGACGGGTCCGGTCCGAGCGACACCAGGCGCGGATCGCGTCACACCGTAAGGATAAAAGCCTTTCGCGGCAGGTTCCCAATGGGAACCGGCGAAGGGCTTTTTGTTTTAGTCCGATAAAGAGATGAAGCGAAGGCGCGGACGCGCGGGGGAGGGGATGCGTTTCATCCGCGAAGCAGAGGATCTCGGGGGGTGAAGCGCGTTTTCCAAATGGTTTCAAGGGGGGATGTGTCCATGACGGTGATCCGGGCGGAGAATCTGACGAAAACCTTTTTGGTGAAGCGGAAGGCGCCGGGGTTTTGGGGCAGTCTTCAATCGCTGGTAAAACCCGACGCGGTCGAGAAGGAAGCGGTTCGCGGCATCAGCTTCCGGGTCGAAAAGGGGGAGACGGTGGCCTTTCTGGGGCCCAACGGGGCGGGCAAGTCGACGACGATCAAGATGCTCACGGGAATCCTGCATCCCACCTCCGGCCGGTTGGAGGTGCTCGGGATGGTGCCGCAAAGGGAAAGGGTCCGCCTGGCCTTCCGCATCGGGACGGTCTTCGGCCAGAAGTCGCAGCTCTGGTATCATCTTCCTCCCGCCGACACCTTCGCCCTGATGGCCGACATTTATGAACTGCCGGCGAAATCCTTCCGGGTGCGGCGCGACGAACTGGTGGAGTTGTTCGGACTGGGGCCCTATCTGCACACGCCGGTCCGCAAGCTCTCCCTGGGAGAGCGGATGCGATGCGAGATGGCGGTGGCGCTCCTGCACCGACCGGAGATTCTGTTTCTGGATGAGCCGACGATCGGGATGGACGTGGTGGTGAAGCAAAAAATCCGGGAGATGATCCGCCTCTTCAACCGGGAAGAGGGGGTGACGGTTTTTCTCACCTCCCATGACACCGGGGATGTGGAAGAGTTGTGCGACCGGGCGATCATCATCAATCACGGAAAAGTGGTGATGGACGTTCCGGTGCACCAATTGAAGCGGGATGTCTTGAAATACAAGATCGTCCATCTGAAACCGGGGGCGGAACCGGACGCCTTCGCCCTTCCGGGGACGGAGGTGCTGAAGCGAAAGGGAACGGGGCTGAAGTTGAAGGTGGATATTTTGAAAACGTCGGTGGAGGCGGTGATCGGTCGCCTGCTCGAGCGGTATCCGATCCTGGACATCAACGTGGAGGATCCGTCGATGGAGGATGTGATCACGACGCTTTACGAGACAAAAGGGGGGTGAAGCGTTGCAATGGGAGATGCGGGCCTTCCTGCGCAAGGGGAAAAAATATGCCGGGCTGTTTCGGATCCATCTGAAAAACCATTTCGCTTACATCCAGGACTTTCTGATCCGGACCCTGTTTTTGATCGTCGTTCTGTTTATCTTCACCCAATTGTGGGGAGTCACCTATGAGGTGACAGGCAAGGACCGGATCGCCGGCTTTTCCCTTCCCATGATGATGTGGTACCTTACGGTGACCGAGTCCATAATGATGGCTTACCCTCCGCTGGTGGAGAGGGTGGAACAGGAGGTGAAAAGCGGCCAGGTGGCCGTCACCTTGATCCGTCCCTTCAGCTACGTGGCCGCCCACTTCAGCGCTTATCTCGCCGAATTCATCCTGCGCCTTTTCATCAATCTCGCCATCGGCGGCGCCCTGGTGTTTCTCCTGTTCGGCCCGCCGGAGATGGGGCCCGGGCAGTTGGGGCGGTTTCTCCTCTTTCTGCCCGTGTCCCTCCTCATCCATTTCAGCTTCACGATGTGCATCGCCCTTTTCGCCTTCTGGTTTGAAGAGGTGCAGGGCTTTCATCTCATTTACACCCGCCTGCTGATGACCCTGGGCGGGATGATGCTTCCCCTGGAGATTTTTCCGGAATCGGTGGAGCGGTTGGCCCACGTTCTTCCCTTTCAGGCGGTAATCTACCTGCCCGCCAAGATGATGGTGACGGAACCGGGCGGCTTGTGGTGGAGCCTGTGGCTGAAGCAGATCGGATGGGCGCTCTTCTCCCTCGGGTTGATGGGGGTCATCTACCGGCGGGGGGTGCGGAATCTTGATCTCAACGGCGGTTAAAAAGGGATGGGTGATGTTCCGCTTCCTGTGGGCCTATTGGCGGGCGAACTGGCAGGGGGCGATGGAATTTCGCGCCAGCTTTCTGACCCAGGCGGTGTCGATGCTGCTTAACAACAGCGTCTGGATCGTGTTCTGGTGGCTCTATTTCAGCCGGTTTCCGGTGGTGAAGGGCTGGACCATGGAGGATATCCTCTGGTTGTGGGCCATCGCCGCCGGAGCGGTGGGATGGGTGAGCGCCTTTTTCGGCAACGTTTTCCGCCTGGCTCACATGATCGCCAACGGGCACCTGGACCTTTATCTGACGATGCCCAAACCCGTGCTCCTTCACCTTCTGGTCAGCCGGATGAGCTTTTCCGCCTGGGGGGACATCCTGTTCGCCTGGATCTTGTTCGCCGCGATCGGAGAGGGATGGCTGGATCTGGTGAAGTTTCTGGCGGTGCAGCTTCTGGGCGGCATCATCGTTTTGGGTGTGATGATTTTGGTGCAGTGTTTGGCCTTTGTCATCGGCAACGCCGAGGGGATCGCTCAGCAGGTGCAGATCGCCCTGCTCACCTTTACCACCTATCCCATCGACATTTTCAGCGGAGTTCCGCGGATCCTGCTGTTTACCGTTCTGCCGGCGGGGCTGATCAGTTCGATGCCGGTGACCTTCATCCGCGATTTCAGCTGGTCGGCCGCCTTGTGGGCGGCCGGAGTGGCCATGTTTTTCCTTCTTGCGTCGGTGTGGCTGTTCCGCAAGGGGTTGCGCCGATATGAGTCCGGCAACATGATCGGTTTGAGGATGTGAAAGGGGGGCGGGAAAGGCCGCCGGAGAAGCCGGAGGAAAACCGTTTGCCGGATCTGATGACAAATCCGGGGCGCCGCGGCGCTCCCGGATTTTTTCATGCTCCTGCGGGCCGATCCGCGGTCAAAAAATGGGCAAAAGATGATTCTGTGAACGGCGTCAATATGTGAAATTTATCACATTTAAACCGACGACCTCTCCTTATAATGTATTGTAGATTGGGAGATAGCCAAAATATAAATGTGAACATATCAACAAAGAAGCAAGGAATCGGCTGCCCGAAAGGAAGGAGAGGGGAAAGGTGCCAGCCATTCGAAAAACGGCCGAGGAAGCGATTCGTCTCATCAAACCGGGTTCCACCGTGATGGTGGGCGGATTCGGCTTGTCCGGGGCTCCCCTGCGCCTCATCGATGCGTTGGAGAAGGCGGGGGTCCGGGAATTGACGGTGATTTCCGACAACATCGAGCGGCAGTCTTTGGGGAAGTTGGTCCGGGCGGGCATGGTGAAAAAAGCGATTGGAACCTATTTCACCACCAATCCGGACGTGGTGGAGGCCTATTATGCCGGAAAAATCGAAGTGGAGCTGCTTCCCCAGGGGACCTTCTGCGAGGCCATCCGGGCCGGCGGCAGTGGCATTCCCGCTTTCTACACGCCGACGGCGGCCGGAACCGATCTGGCCAAGGGGAAGGAAATCCGTTATTTCGACGGCAGGCCGTATGTGCTGGAGCGGGCGCTCAGGGGGGATGTCTCCCTGATCCGGGCCCACAAGGCGGACGAATTGGGGAACCTGGTGTATTACAAAACGGCCCGCAATTTCAATCCGCTGATGGCGATGGCCTCTGATTGGGTCATCGCGGAAGTGGATGAGATCGTTCCCGCGGGCAGTCTGGATCCGGAGGCGATTGTCACCCCCCATGTCTTTGTTGATATTCTGGTGACGGAGTGAGGCCAATGAACCGAAAGGAACGAATACGGCACATTATCGCCAAAAGAGCGGCACGGGAGCTGAGGGACGGGGATGTGGTCAACCTGGGCATCGGGATCCCCACGCTGGTAAGCGATTACATCCCACCGGGGGTGACCGTTCACTTCCACACGGAAAACGGCATGCTGGAAGTGGGGCCGACCCCGCCGCCGGACCGGGCCGATCCGCAGCTGATCAACGCCAGCCGTCAGCCGATCTCGGAACTTCCCGGCGCCTCCTACTTTGACAGCGGCCTTTCCTTTGCCATCATGCGGGGAGGACACTTGGACGCCACGGTCATCGGAGCCCTGCAGGTCAGCCAGAAAGGGGATCTGGCCAGCTGGGCCATCCCGGGAAAACCGATCCTCGGCGTCGGCGGGGCGATGGATCTGGTGGTGGGGGCCAAGCGGGTGATCGTGGCCACGACCCATCAGACCAAAGACGGACAGCCGAAGATTCTCCCGGAATGCACGTATCCCCTGACGGCCCGGGAGGAAGTGGACGTGTTGGTGACGGAACACGCGGTATTCCGCTTTGAAAAGGGAAAAATGATCCTCGTCGAGATCGGGGATCACCTGACGCTGGAGGACCTGAAGTCGATCACCCCTGCCGAATACGAAATCCATCCGCATCTCAAAGTGGTGAACCGGTGGGAAGGGTTGGAGTGAAAAAGGCGGACCGCCTGTGCGATGAACAGGGCTTTTTCGTCTGGCGGTCCCATGAGGCGGGCCGGGTGCATTGAAACGGCTTTGGATACGATCTTTATTCAGCCGGGCAAGTGAATTGCCCCGGCTTTTTTGTTTCCCGCGGTTGACAGAAGGGTTTATAATGTATATATTGTATATGAACACTTAGTTCAATATTATCACTTGACCGAAGAAGGACGGGCCATGAAGATCGTTCTGTCCAACACCAGCAAGGAGCCGATTTATGAACAGATCCAGCGGCAGATCAAAGAAAGCATCCTCCGGGGAGAATTGAAGGAGGGGGATCCCCTTCCCTCGATCCGCCAGCTGGCCAGGGACCTGCGCATCAGCGTGATCACCACCAAGCGGGCCTACGATGAGCTGGAAAAGGAGGGCCTGATCACCTCGGTGGTGGGCAAGGGATCCTTTGTGGCGGGGCAAAACCGCGCCTTTCTCCGGGAGAGCCGGCTGAAGTGGATCGAAGAGCGGTTGGCCGAGATCGTGTCGGAAAGCAAAGCGCTGGATATCTCCCTCGAGGAGCTGAAGGAGATGCTGACCCTTTTGTATGAGGAGCGATGACGGGGAGGAGGAGTATTCATGGAAGAAGTCGCCGTCCTGGACCAAGTGAGCAAAGCATACCCGGGCTTTCGGCTCGGCCCCCTGTCGCTCACCCTCCGGAAGGGATACATTCACGGTTTTATCGGGGCGAACGGAGCGGGGAAAACGACGACGATCAAACTGATGATGAACCTGATCCGCCCGGATGCAGGCCGCATCCAACTGTTCGGCCTCGATCACCGGGCGAACGAAAGGGAGATCAAGGAGCGCATCGGCTTTGTGTATGCGGATAACCACTTATATGATGATTTGACCGTCGACCAGATCAAGCGGATCACCTCCTCCTTTTACCGGCGGTGGGATGAGGAGGCGTTTCAGGGGTACTTGAACCGGTTTTCCCTACCGCCCCGAAAAAAGATCAAGCATCTGTCCAGGGGAATGAAAATGAAACTGGCCATCGCCCTGGCCCTTTCCCACCATGCCGAACTGATCATCATGGATGAGCCCACCTCCGGTCTCGATCCGGTGGTTCGCCATGAAATCCTGGAGCTGATGGCGGAACTGATTCAGGACGGGGAGAAAACGATCTTTTTCTCCACCCACATCACGTCGGATCTGGAACAGATCGCCGATTACATCACCTTCATCCACGACGGCCGCCTGTGCTTCAGCCTGACCAAGGAGGAAATACCGGATCGCTTCCAGGTGGTCAAGGGAGGGACGGAGCTTTTGGATGCGGATAAGCGGAAGCTGTTTCTGGGCCTGCGGGAGACCCCCTACGGCTTTGAGGGGCTGACGGATGACCCGGAGGGGGCCCGGGCGGCGTTCCGGGACAAGGTTTTGTATGAAGCCCCTTCGCTGGAGGAGATCATGGTTTACACCATCAAAGGAGATGCCCGAAGCGCGCGGGGGGATGTCCGGTGAAAAGTTTGCTGTATAAAGATTATCTTGTCCTGCGCTTCTTTTTGATGTATTTTCTTTTGTTTACAATTCTTCTCTTATTAACCGGGTTTATAAAGATCCACGCGCTGTTGCCGATGGTCTCGATCGTGGCTTTAATCATCCCGTTTCAACTGACTACGTCGGAAGACAAAAACAACAGCCACATCTTTGTAAACAGCCTTCCCGTCAACCGCAGCGCGGTGGTTTGGGCCAAATACCTCTTTACTCTTCTCGTGGGCGCCCTTTTGATCGGTGCGGCGAAGATGGTGGATGTATTTTTTGCGCTCCCGTCCGAAAGGGATTTTTGGGATCTGCTGATCGCCTTTGTGGGGATCTGCGGTTTCACGGCGGTTTTTTACCCGCTGTATTATTGGCTGGGACCCAACTTCGTCAAGATCGGCCTGTTTGTCACCTTTATCGTCACCTTCGGTGTTGCGCCGATGTTGTACAATATGGGGGTCAAGAACAACTTCTGGGGCCTCCTGGAGGTGTTTGAGTCGTACCCCTCCCTTTTCTGGGTCGCCGTTTTGCTCGCCTTTACAGGGATCATGCTTTTTCTCTCCCTGCTCCTGTCGTCCTGTCTCTACCGGCGGAAGGATTTTTGAACCGCGATGCCCAGACGCTTCTCCGCACGGTGCGTTCTTTATGAGACGCCCTGGAAAAATGCGTTTTTTGCCGGGAGGCTTTCCCCATGATGGAATCATTGCCCGGAGAGATCGGACTGCTTGTCCGCGGCATGAATTGGGAAAAAAATGAGGTCGGGAAGTCTGGCGACGAGGTATACCGCCTGACTTCCGGAGCGCGGAACTTCTATTTGAAGGTGAAAAGGATCGGAAAAGAGGCGGCCGCGGAAACGTTAAGGCGCGAAAGCGAAGTGCTGAATTGGCTGAAGGGAAGACTTCCCGTGCCCGAAGCGGTGTGCTATCACCAAGACCGCTCGAAAGAATATTTGTTGATCACGGAAGTGCCCGGGTTTGCGGCGATGGAGACGGGGTGGGACAAGAAGAAGGTGGTGTGCCGGTTGGCGGAAGGTTTGAGGCGGATTCATTCGCTGCCGATCGACTCGTGCCCCTTTGTATATCCGACCGGCGCGCTCATCCGACTGGCGGCGGAGAGGATCGGGGCGGGGTTGGTGGATGAGGAGGATTTTGATGAATGCCGAAAGGGTAAGCGGGCGGAGGAGCTTTACGAAGAGCTGGTCCGAAGCCGGCCCGCCCGCGACGACCTGGTGTTTACGCACGGCGATTATTGCCTTCCCAACGTGATCCTGTCCGACTCCGGGATCGGCGGCTTCATCGATTGGGGGCGAGGCGGTGTGGCGGACCGCTACCGGGATCTGGGCATCGCCGCCAGGAGCATTACGCACAATCTCGGCGAAGGGTATGTTCCGTATTTCTTCGGATTTTACGGGTTAAAGAGGGTGGACTTTAAGAAAGTGAAGTTTTTTCAGCTGATGGATGAGTTTTTCTGAATCCGTAAGTGACGGTTCGAAAGGAGCCTGCTTTGTCCGGGGAAATGATGGAAATGACGGACGTGATCCCCGATTTGGAGGACCGTGCTTGGCCGTCTGGCGGCTTTCGCCCGCAATGATGTTTTCCGGGTGGACTCGCAATCCCCGTCGGGTCGGTCGCTGCGCTCCGGTTTCTTCGCATGGTCCCGGTCCGTTATTTGCGGCTTCTTTCACAGGAAGAGAAACAGCTTCAGCTCCTGCTGCCTGCGCCTTCTCCACATCTCCGAAGTTGTGCGACGCTCCCGGCGGATCCGGATGGCGAAGATTTGGGCACAAAATGGAAAGCCGAGTGACTCTGAATGCCGGCGGCGGTTGAGCCGCTTTCTCTTTTTCCCGGGCGGGAAAGGGATGTAAAATGAAAGAAAAGGTCGGCGATTCGGGAGGGTAAAGATGCGCATCGTCATCACGGGTTCGACGGGGCTGGTGGGGACGCGGCTGGCGGAGTTTTTTCAGGAAGAAGGGCGTCAGGTTCTCCGGCTTGTCCGGAAATCCGGCCGGGGGGAACCGGGAACCGCCTATTGGCAGCCGGAGACGGGGGAAATCGACGCCGAGGCGCTGGAGGGCGCGGATGTCCTCATCCATCTGGCGGGGAAGAGCATCAACGGCCGGTGGACAAAGAGGCGGAAAGAGGAGATTCTCCTCAGCCGAACCAGGGGGACCCGGCTGATCGCAGAGACCCTGGCCGCTTTGAAGCGGCCCCCCGGGGTGTTTCTTTGCGCCTCGGGGATCGGCACGACCCGCGAAGGCGGCCGGGAGGTGGATGAGAAGGACTCCGCCGGTTCCGGCTTTTTGTCCGGTGTGATCAAGGAATGGGAGAAAGCGACGGTTCCGGCGAAAGAAGCGGGCATACGGGTTGTGAACATGCGCTTCGGCATGGTGCTCAGTCCCCGGGGAGGAGCCCTGAAGCGAATGCTCCCGGCCTACAAACTGGGCCTGGGCGGCCGCCTCGGTCACGGGAGACAGTGGATGAGCTGGGTGGCGTTGGAGGAGATTCCCCATGTCGTCCGTTTTCTGATCGAGCGGGATGAGGTGGCGGGTCCGGTCAACGTCGTCTCTCCCAATCCGGTGTCCAATGCCGAATTCATCCGGGCCCTCGGAGGGGCGCTTCGGCGTCCCGTCGCCTTTCCCGTGCCGGCCTTCGCTGTGAAGCTGATGTTTGGAGAGATGGGGGAGGAACTGCTGCTTTGGGGCAACCGGGCCATTCCGAAAAAATTGCTGGAGGTGGGCTATTCGTTCCGGTATCCCGATCTGGAGAAGGCCCTTCGGGAGATGCTGGGATGAAGCGGCAGAGATGAGGATGGTTTTAAGGCGGCAAGGGATTTCCGCCGTCGTATGAATGAAGCGGTGAACCGGTCGTCCCGCCGGCGAAAGGGGAAAAGTGGCGGAGAAGCATCTTCACCGGTGACGGGCTTAAGGAATAGATCGGGTAAGCCATGAAACGGACAGACGGGGGGGTCCCCCGTTTGATAACGGAAACACCCCGGTTTGAAGGGCCCCGGATTCTTTGCCGCATGGACCGGAGCGGACATCGTTTCCGCTTTGATCGCGGCTGGCAGCCTGGCGAGGACGGCGATCTTCGGGTGAATGGATGCAAAGTCCGATTCGGCAAGAGGTTTTTTCCGACGGGATGAGCCGTCACCGTTTCTTTATTTGCGGGCTTGGCGTGCGCTTCACGCCGGCGGGGGCGGTGCCGGCCCGCGTCTCGGATTTTTTTGAATCAACGAAAAATCGGGAGAGAAAAAATGTTTGTCAGGCTCTTTGCGGCGTGTGACGACGGGGAAGCCGCGCTGGACATCTATCGGGATGCATTGGCTGGGATGAAGGAGTATGTGGAAAACGAGAACATCATTGATGTCAAACCCTATTGGAAAATGAAGGGGATTTTTGTTGTCGAAGCGGAATTGCATTTGAAAAAGGAATGGAATGGCGAAAAGTTGAATCAGTTTATGTCGTCCATTTCCGACACATGGCTGCGGTTTGGCGATCCGGCGGATGAACTGTTGGCTTCGGTCACCGCCGAAGGTTGCACCGGGATGAAGAGAGGCGTTTACATGATCAACATCCATTTTTCATAACTCGCAGCCCGGTCGCGGAGAAGGGACGCAAAGGATGCAATGGAAGCGGAATGATTCCACAGACGACGAAAGGATGAATCCAATGGATCAGGCAAAATCCTTCCTAAACATGAAACACCCCCACACCGTGGACAGCTTGGCGGCGGAATTCCGACGGCTGGGCCTGAAGGAGGGGATGACGGTGATCGTCCACTCATCCCTCAGCTCTCTGGGGTTTGTGTGCGGCGGCCGGTGGCGGTGGTGCAGGCACTGATGAAGGTGGTCACCGAGGAAGGAACTCTTGTGATGCCCGCCTTTTCCCCGGATTATTCCGATCCGTCCCGGTGGGACAATCCGCCGGTGCCGGAGACCTGGTGGCCGGTGATACGGGAGGCGATGCCGGCCTACGATCCGCAATACACTCCGACTTGGAACATGGGAAAGATCGTCGAAGTGTTTCGGACCATGCCGAAAGTGAAGCGGAGCCGTCATCCCAGTTTTTCCTTCGCCGCCTGGGGAAGGGATGCCGACGCCGTCATTGAAGGCCATTCCCTCGATTTCCCCCTGGGAGAGCGGTCCCCGCTGGCGCGGATTTATGAGCGGGCGGGTTGGGTTTTGTTGATCGGCGTCGGATTTGACAACAACACCTCTTTTCACCTGGCGGAACATCGGCTGGGAACCCGTCCCGTCCACCTGGAAGGAGCCCCCCTTTTGGTGGAGGGGGAGCGCCGCTGGGTGACGTACCGGGATATTCAGCTGATGACGGAGCGGTTCGAAGAGTTGGGCGCGGATTTTGAAAGGACGGGTAAGGTCCGGGTTTCCCGGATCGGATTAGGAGAGGTGCGTCTGTTCCCCCAGCGGGCGGCGGTGGATTTTGCCCTGGAGTGGTTTCGGCGGCGCGAAGCCGATCCCGCGGCGATGATCGGGGATTAAACGGGGGAAAAACGGGCCGGGCGGAACCCGGCGAAGATGGTGCCCTTGAGGGTCGGCCGAAGCCCGAAACAGATCCGGCGGTGCCGGATCAAAAGGAAGCGGGACGCGGCTTACCCTGTTCCGCTTCCGTTCGGCGCGCCGCATCGGCGGCGAAGGTCCGAGGCCAAGGACTTCGTGCCCGGGGATAGAGAGGGCCCATCAAAAAACCGGCGCTGTGCGCCGGTTTTTTCGCAGGATCCGGACGATCTCATCGTTTGATCAGTTTGAAGGCATCCGCCACGACATAACCGGGGGTGGAGGTCCATCGGGATACGCCGATGAAATAATCGGTGCCCTGTGACAGGTTGAAACGGCCCAGGTAATTCCATTTTCCGCCGTTGAGTTGCTGGTTGACATAGACCGTTTGATATCCGGACGTGGTTTTGATGACGACGGGCGTTCTGGAGTTGTAACCGCTGTTGGCCGGCCACCAGCCGTAAATATCATAACTTCCGGAGGAAGGGACGGTGATTTGATACCAGAAGGGATCGCTGGCCAGAAGCGGTTCGGCAAAACGATAGTTGCTTCCGTACTTCTGGGAGTTCCAGGAGCTTGTCCCCCACGCGTCGCTGGCCAGATGGGGCCCCGTGTTGTCAAAGACGAATTCCTCGGACTGATTGACCAAAGACATGTAGTAATTCCAATCCCAGTGGGGTCCCGGGTCGGTGTGGGTGGCTCCGGGCACTTCATTGTGTCCGATAATGTGGTTCCGGTTTTTGGGAATGCCGTATCGGTCGCACAACCAGCGGGTCAGATTGGCGGAAGCGCGGTACATGGCGTCCGTGTACCAGGCCGGATCGCTGACATAGCCTTCGTGTTCGATTCCGATGCTGTGAACATTGTAGTTCCAGTTCCCCGCGTGCCATGCAATATCTTTATTTTGCACCATCTGCGTGATCTCTCCGTCGCTGGAGCGGATCACATAGTGGGCGCTGACCTTGGAGGAGGGATTTTGGAACCAGCTGATGGTGCCGCTGTAGGATCCCTGGGTGGTGTGGATGATGACGTAGTCGATGGAATTGCCGTCGCTTTCACGGTTGGCCACCGTATAATTGGAGCTTGAAGCGGGAACCCATCGGGCGCCGGGATAATCCGGTGTCGCCTGTTTTTCCATGGATTTTTCGGCATCTTCATACTTGCCCTTGTGGGGGGTAACGGGCGTCGGCGGAATGAAAAGGTCCTCTCCGTCAATCACCCGTTGCGCCCCTTGATTGATCACCTTGAACACTTCATCCGCGTACCATTTGGCGGCGATTTCCGAGGACAGTCCGCTGTATTCCGCGACGGGCACATACCAGTCGGCCAGGTTGTTCGGACTTGTCCCGCCGTTGTGTTTCTTCGCCCGTTTCGCCAGGACGGCGGCGCCTCCCCGAATGTTTTGTTTGATGTTTTTCTTCAGGGTGGATTCGGGAATGCCCAAAAGCCGGCTGGCCTCTTTCAAGGATTGGTTGGAGGGATTGTCGGCCAGGTGCATCAATCCGTAGCCGTTGAGCTGGCTGGGTTTCCCCTTGTGGTCTTGCCAACGGGTCTCCACATAACTGACCGCCAGCAAAATTTCGACGGGAACTTCAAATTCATCGGCGGCCTGTTGGAAGGTTTGATACAGACTTCCCGGCCGATATCGATCGGACGCGATCCCGACCGCAGGGCTCAGGGTGAAAAAGAGCAGACTGAACAGAAGGATCGGGATTCCCCACTTTTTTCTCACGACGGCTTCCCCCTTGTTTTGTGAAATGACTTCCTCTGCTACAATTATATTACAATTTTATTTTTATAGACAATAACAAAAAATATATATTGTGAGATAAATATGAAGATTATTCGCGGATAAAAAAGCGGGGGAGAATTTCAGGGGAAAGCGGGGCGTGGGGAAAGTGATCCATTTTTCTGTCGATGGAGGGGAAATGTCTGCAGACGGGGATAGAAGAAGCAGACCGGCTTTTTTTGCCTTGCCCGGAAACGGCGGGGCGGCTTTGCGGGGTTTTCCTTTTCCCTAGTAACGGATCTCAAACTGTTGAAAACCGGCAGGCTCCGCGTCGCGAATGTCCAGATGGGTGACTTTTGAAGCCGGACTTCCTTTTTTGACCGCTTCCACGAACGGTTCCATCCGGGAGGCCGGACCCTCCGCGTCAATCTCCACGGTGCCGTCGGGAAGATTTTTCACCCACCCGTGAATGCCGAGGCGAAGCGCCTGTTGATACACGTGGTAGCGAAAACCAACACCCTGGACCCTTCCGTGCACGACGATCCGCTTTCGAACCATTTGTCTTCATCCTTTCCTGGGCAATGAGGAGCGCAGTTTGAACGCAGTGAGGGTTCCGTAAAAACTATTTCCACAAAGGCCCGAAACCTACACTTCGACGCCTTTGCCGGCTGTCGGGAAGCGTTTTTTCACTATGAGACTTTCGCGTTCACCGCCGCCTTTTCGTCCGACAGGGGCCGGGTGAGGGGAAAGGCGAGCAGGATCAAAGTCAGGATCAAACCTGTGACCCCGAACCATCCGAAGCAGCTCCAAAACCACCCGCCCAAGGTGCCGAACACGCTGGAACCGGTGTAATAAAAGAAAAGATACAGGGACGCGGCCTGCGCCTTTGCGGTTTGGGCCGTGCTGCCCACCCATCCGCTGGCGACGGAGTGGGAACCGAAAAATCCGAAGGTGAACAGGGCGAGCCCCGTCACTTTGCACCAGAGGGGCGGAAGCAGGGTCAGTGCCGCCCCGGCCAGCATCACCGCAAGTCCCGTCCAGAGCACTTTTTTTCGGCCGCGTCGATCGGCTTCCCTCCCCATCCAGGCCGAGCTGAAGGACCCGGTGAGGTAAACCAGGAAAAGCCAGCCGATGAGGGAGTGGCTGAGGGAATAGGGCGGGGCGAGGAGGTGGAATCCGATATAGTTGAACAGGGTCACAAAACTTCCCATCAGGACAAAGGAGACGAAAAAGAGCCGCAGGAGCGACGGATTTTTCAGATGGCGTCCCATCGACATCAGCAGCTCCCTGGCGTCGGGCCGGCGGGGTTGAAAGTGGTTGGACGGGGGCAAGGCGCGCCAGAACCAGAGGCTGAGGAGAAGGTTGATCCCGCCGATGGCGGCCAAGGCCAGCCGCCAGGAAAAGAGGTCCGTCAGGGTGCCGCTCAGCACGCGCCCGGCCAATCCCCCGATTGAGTTGCCGCTGATATACAGTCCCATCGCCATTCCGAGGCTGGAAGGGTCGATTTCTTCCCCCAGATAGGCCATCGCCACCGCGGGCAATCCCGCAAGGAGGATTCCCTCCATCAGGCGGAACAACAGGAGGAAGGAAAAGTTGGGGCTCCAGGCGGTCGCCATCGCCAGCAGGGAAGAAAGGAGAAGAGAGGCGACCATGATCGGTTTCCGCCCCCGGCTGTCGGAGAGGGAGCCCAAAAACAACATGGAAAGGGCCAGGGAGGCCGTGGTCACCGACAAAGCCAAACTTCCCATCGCGGGCGAAATGGCAAAATCCTGTGCAAATACGGGAATCAGCGGTTGCACGGCGTACAGGATGGAAAAGGTGACAAATCCTCCGGCAAACAACGCTCCGTTGGCCCGACGGAAAGCGGGCGTTCCTTCGGTGAGTCGGCTCATCCTTCGGTTTCTCCCCGTGTTTTTGCATCCCATTATAACGATGGGGGACGAATTTTTGCAAACGCGCTCCCGGAACCTGTCGGTGTTCGGAGCCGACGCCCCGTCATAGGATAACAGGGAGGAGGTACAAACCGTGATGGATGGTTCTCCGACGGGAAGGAGAGGATAGGTCATGACCGAGGAGATCCGGCAGTTGGAGAAGGCCATCGAGGAGATCACCGGGATCGCCCGGAAGTTTCAGCTCGATTTTTTTCCGATGCGCTTCGAGATCTGTCCGGCGGACATCATCTACACCTTCGGGGCATACGGCATGCCGACCCGCTTTTCCCACTGGAGTTTCGGCAAGGCGTTTCACCGCATGAAAATGGAATACGATCTGGGGCTCAACAAGATCTATGAACTGGTCATCAATTCCAATCCCTGCTACGCCTTTTTGCTCAAGGGAAACAGCCTGATTCAAAACAAGCTGGTGGTTGCCCATGTCCTCGCCCATTCCGATTTCTTCAAGAACAATGTCCGCTTTTCCAACACTTCCCGGGACATGGTGGAAACCATGGCGGCCAGCGCCGAACGCATCCGCTTTTACGAAATGAAGTACGGAAAGGAACGGGTCGAGGAGTTTCTCGACCACGCCCTGTCGATCCAGGAGCATATCGACCCCAGTCTGATCAAACCCCGGCGGAAGGCGGAGCAAAAGAGGGAGCAGCCGGGAAGGCGGATGAAAACGCCCTACGACGATTTGTGGAGTCTGGACGTTGAGCCGGAGAAAAAAGAGGAGGAAAAGCCGGCGCGGAAGCGTTTTCCGGAAACGCCGGAAAAGGATCTGCTCCTCTTTATCATGCAGCACAGCCGGATTTTGGAGGACTGGCAACAGGACATTTTGTCCATCCTGCGCAATGAGATGCTCTATTTCTGGCCTCAGCTGGAGACCAAGATCATGAACGAGGGATGGGCGTCCTATTGGCACATCCGGATTCTCCGGGAGATGGATCTGACGGAGGAGGAAACGATCGAATTTGCCAAGTTGAACGCCGCCGTGATCCAGCCCTCCGCCACCTCCATCAACCCCTACTATTTGGGACTGAAGATCTTTGAGGACATCGAGCGGCGCTGGGATCATCCCACGAAGGAGGAGCGGGAGAAGTACGGGCGCCTTCCCGGAAAGGGAAGGGAAAAGATTTTTGAAGTGCGGGAATTGGAGTCCGACATTTCCTTCCTGCGCAATTACTTGACCAAGGATTTGGTGGAGGAACTGGATCTGTATGTGTTTGAGCGGACGGGCGACGCGTGGACCGTCACGGACAAGGATTGGCGGCGCGTCCGGGACCAGCTGGTCGCCAGCCGGGTGAACGGCGGTCATCCCTATATTGTCGTCAAGGACGGGGATCATCTCCGGAACGGGGAGCTGTACCTGGAACACCGGTACGAGGGGATCGAGTTGGACCTGAAATACCTGGAGAAAACCCTGCCCCACGTCTATGCGTTGTGGGGAAGGCCGGTCCACCTGGAGACGGTCGTCGAGGATCGTCCGGTCGTCTTCAGTTACAATGGGAAAAAATGCACCCGACGGTTCCTTTGACGGGACCGCGCGGACGCGGTCGGGCGGGGGAAGTCCCCCGCCTTTTTTGTTTTGGACGGGGGAAGGGGGAGCGAATCGTCTATAGGCTGATTTTACAGAAAATAATGTAAACTGGTTATAATTACATAATATATCAACTGTTATCTATGTTACCATTTAACGTGATTACCGGATGCTAGTCCGAAGGCCAAAGGAGGTTGCCATGCAGTTTTTTAAACGCTTCAGGAAAGTCTTGTGGATGGGAGCTCTGACGCTGGTTGTGTCTGCGTTCATTCCGGGCGGGACAAGCTATGCGGCTGCTTCTAAAAGCGCCCACGACCTGATTCAAAGCATCTTCAATCGGGTCGGGCTGAAATATGAGGTGCCGAAGGCGAAGCCCGAAACACCTTCGAAGGGAGAAGGGGTGAATCCGGCACCGGCGCCGGCGCCGACACCTCCGCAACAGGAGGAGAGCAAACAGCAGCAACCGGTCAAGCCGGAGCAACCGGAGACTTCCACCCTGGCGGACAGGATTATCAAAACCGGTGAGAAGTATCTGGGGACGCCTTACAAGTACGGAGCCTCGTCCAATCAGACAAACTATTTCGACTGTTCTTCCTTCGTCCAGCGGGTGTTTAAGGAAAACGGGATCAACCTCCCCCGCTCCTCAAGACAGCAGGCGAAGGTGGGAACCTATGTCCCCAAAAATCAAATTCAAAAAGGGGATCTGTTGTTCTTCACCACGAGCTATTCCCCCAACCAGATCGCCCATGTCGGCATTTATGCCGGAAACAATAAGATCCTGCACACCTGGGGCCCCGGAGGCGTCCGCTACGACGATTTGAACGGCATGAAGTGGCTGCGGGAAGGATATGTCACGGCCCGCCGGGTCATCAAGTAAAAAATCCGCCGAATGAAGCGAGCCCTCTTTCCCTGAAGGGAAGGAGGGCTTGGTGTTTTTCGGCGGGAAGGGGGCGGGGTGCCTTCAGGCGCCGGCGGAGGTTCCCCAGGGGACTTCCTCCGGATTCCAGTTCCCGCCGGCCAGGCAGAGGGTCGGCTTGCCGGTGGGGCCGCGGATCAGCCGGAAGGCCACCAGCCCGCAGGAAAAACAGAGCTTCAGACTGGGAAGGTTGTCGCAGGCCACCCGGGTGTACACCTTTTTCAGCGATTGCAGCGAGAAGGCGAGCAATCGCTCCCCGATCCGGCGGTTGCGGTGATCCGGGTGGACGACGATGAAGGATTCCTCCAGTCCGTAGGAGCCGAAGGCGATCACTCCGACGAGCCGTTTTTCTTCCGTGGCGATGGCCACCAGCGTTCCCTGTTTCCACCGGGTGTGGGGAAGGCGGCGGAACCAGCGGAGAGCGCGGTGGGTGATCCGGCGATCCCCGTATTTTCGGCAAAAGGACAGGAGAGAAGGTCGGATGGCGGCCATTTCCTCCGGAGTCAGGGATTTGATTCTCACGGGGATGCCCCTCCTTTTCCGCGGGTTTCCTGAAAGCCGCTCAGGTAAAGAAAGTATTGGATCAACCGCTTGAGGGAACGCTCCCGGATATCGGGTTCATCAAATTTCATCGGTTTGGCGTTGGCCTCGAAAAACCACAGCCGTCCGCCTTTTTCGATTCCCATGTCGATCGACATCTCCCCGATGCGGCCTTCCTGGCTCCGCTCGATCTGGCGGGCGATGCGGAGGGCCGTTTCCCCGATCCGCCGGAGGACGTCCCGGTATCGGTCCCCGAAGACGGCCTTCAGGACGGTTTGACGGTTTTCAATGGTGCCGCCCATCGGCACGTGGGTGGATATGGCATCCGGGCCTGCCACGCGGATGCCGATGCCCGTGATGCCCCACTCGCCCTTTCCTCCTTTTTGCAGGAGAATCCGCAGATCGAAGGGGCGTCCCCGAAAGGTGGCCAGGGGAACGCCCTGCTGCCATACATAAGAGCGCGTGCCCGCCACCCGCCGAAGCAATTTCAACAGGCCCGCCGCGTTCTCCGCCGGAAACCGCTTTTTTTCCTTGAGGGTTTGGAGAACCACTTCATATCCCGAACGGTTCCGGGCGATGCGGATCATTCCGTTGCCGGCCAGTCCGTCGTTGGGTTTCAGGAAGACCGTCGGAAACCGCTTCAAGATGTGAAGCGGGGGATGGTCGGCATTCCATTTTCCCGTCGCCGGCACCAGCTCGGCCAGCTCTTCCGATTGTCGAAGGAATTGGTAGAGGGACCATTTGTTGAAAAAACCCGGGTTGAACAGTGGGATTTCCAGGGTTTTCCCCAGATAATGCAGGGCTTGCTGTTCCCCCTTCCGCTGTTCGGCGGTCCGGGTGGGAATCCGGTTGTACACCACGTCCGGCAGGGGAAGCGTCGCCGGGATGAACTGGTCTCCGGTCTTCAGCGGCCGGTGGATATAACCGCGCACCGTCGGTTTTCCCGGCTGTATGCCGCCGGGGGTGAGCACGAAAATCGTCACCCCCATTTTTCTTCCCGTGCGGATCAGGTCGATGAAATTTTTCCGGTTTCCCCGGAAAGTGCGATTTCCGTCGGATGTCAGGATGGCGATGAAGGGTCCCGCTTTGTAACCGTGGGAATGGGTTTTCAGAAGTCGGACCGGCAAAAAGGTCGCGGATGGCACAGATCCGCGGTGCGGAAGGACCGGAATTTTCACCTCCGTGCGCCCGCCCAGGATCAGGCGGAGCTGTTCCGGCAGCGATTGCTTCCCGTGGCGGGAAAAGGGGATAAAGGCCGACGGCTTTCCGGACCCTTGAACGGCCAGCCAGCCCGCGGTGGGATGCGTCACGGTGTACCTCCTCCCCGTCAAAGGAAATTGGCCAGTTTCAGACTGTATTCGGTGATGTAACGGGCGGAGCGCCAGCCTGCCTGGCGCAGGCTCGGATGATGGAAGATGTGCCGCCCCGGTTTGGAATTCACTTCAAACAGCCATACCCGAAGGTCCCGGTCCACTCCGATGTCCATTCCCAATTCGCCGAGGGGACCGTTTACTTGACGTTCCAGGGTTTTGGCGACCCGGATGGCGGCGTTGCGAATGTCGACTTCCACCCTCGGCGCCTCCGGTCCAAACACTTTGCGCAGAAGCTCCGGGGCGGATAGCAGCGATCCGCCGGTGCGAACGTGGGTGGTGACGCTGCCCGGGCCGGCGGCCTTTGCGCCGATTCCGACGATCTGCCATTCCCCTGTACGGTCCTTGTGCAGGTGAACCCGGAAATCGACCGGGCGTCCCTGGTATTTGATCAGGCGGATTCCCTGCTGAACCAGGTAGCGGTGAATCCGGGATTTCTGATTGCCGAAGGCGTGGTGAATCAGTTTTTCCAGCGAGCGGAACCGGTACAAACTGTTTTTGTCGCCGTTGCGAAAGCGGCAATAGTACCCTCCGTTCGGGTCGCGGGTGATGCGAAAGATGCCCAGTCCCAGGCTTCCGCCGCTGGGTTTCAGATAGACCATTCCGTACTTGGCGATCATGTGGCGAATGGTTTCGATGGAAGGGGACAGGAAGGTTTCGGGGATCAGGTCATAGGTGTCCGGGTGCCTGCAGAGGCGTTCGTGCACCGTCCACTTGTTGAAAAAGCCCTGGTTGAATATCCGCGAATGTCCCAGACGCGTCAAGCGTTCGCGACATACCTGGACCTGGGGCAGGGATTCGGATTTGCGGTTGGGCACCCGTTCGTAGATCACATCGGGGAACGGGGCGGTCATCCGGACCCAGCCCCAGTTTCCCGACTCGTCTTTCCGGTAAAACCAGCCGGAAATCGTTCGATTGGCCCAGTTGACCATCTCCGGCGTGAATACATAGAAAAAGGGTCTTTCCTCCATGCCGGCCAGGATGAATTGGCGAAACAGGGATGATCGGCTGCCGAAGGGCTGGGACGGCGAACCGGTGAAGCCGGTGGTCAGGATGGCGAGGACCGGCCCCAGCCGGAGCTGCCGGTTTGCGAAGGAAGCCCGGGTTTCTCCCAGATAGGGAATCGCCAGCTGCCGGACGATCGATGGAGGCAGATAGATGACGGGTTCCTGCCCCCGAGTCCCCACGACCCGGCTGATCAACGTTTTGTTGCCGAGGCGGATTTTGATGGATTGCCCATGGATGCATCCCCACCGGTTCATCAGGAATTTCGAAAGGATGACGGCTTTGGTGGGGGCGTTGGGTACGAGGCGAAGTCGGCAAATGATGGAGTTCATGCCTTACCCTCCCGTCTGCCTGTTGAAAATCACATGAGCCACTCGGATCGGAAGAAGGGTCGCCCGTCGGTAGACATCCTTTTGTCCCGTGAGGATGAAAACGCTGCGACCGGGCTTGGAATTGACCTCCAGCAGCCATACGCGGCCGTCGGTGTCGATCCCCACATCCAGCCCCAGCTCCAAAAGGCGTCCGTGATGGCGTTCGATGTGCGGGGGAACGACCGCCGCGAGCCAGCGGATCTTTTTCAGGATGCCCTCCACCTGGTCCCGGCGGAAGTGGCGGAGAAGAAAGGGAACCGCCCGCTCTGCCCGGCCCCCTCCGTGCAGGTTGGAGGTCAGGGTGTGGGGTTTTCCGGTGCGTATGGCCATTCCGGTGGTGACCCATTCGCCCCTTTCGTTTTTCTGGATCAGCATGCGCAGATCGTAGGGCCTTCCGTCCGGGGTATTCAATCGGAGGTAGGGTTGCATCACGTAACGGGTGGTTCCGACGAAGCGGATCAGCCATCGTTTCAAGGCGGCTTCGTCGCTGAAGGAGAGGTGGAAGCATCGGTTTTCCCTGGTTCGGCCGTGCACCAGATAACCGCTTTCGGTTTGCTTTATGGCGGCCACGCCCCTTCCGTGACTGCCGCCGTTGGGTTTGATCACGATATTTCGATGGTGTCGGAGAAAGGAGAGGGCCTTCTCGGGCCCTTCCCATCTTTGGGTGTCCGGCAAGTGGGGCCGGAGCGAAGCGTTGCGGGACAGGATTTTATGGGTGTCCCATTTTCCGACCAGTCCCCGGCCGAGCAGCTGGACGTGGGGATCCTGGTCCAGTCGCATGACAAAGGGTTTGTATTCCCGGTATTGGCTGCTGTGGGTGTAGAAGCAGCGGTCGTAAACCAGCGACGGCAGGGGATGTTCACCGGCCACCCACCGGTTTTCTTCCGGCGAGTAGGTCCATCCTTTCACCCGCCTTCGGTTCCAATCCACCTGTTTCGGGGAAAAAATCAGCAGTCCGATGCCCAGGCGCCTGCCTTCCAGGGCGAGGCGTTTGAAAAAGCCCGCTTCGAGGAAGGGCGGGGACCTGCGAACCGTGCAGACAATGATTCCGAGGGTCCTCATATTCGTTTCCTCCCGGCAGCGTTTCGGGGTTGTGGGAACGGACCCCTGGCGTGTGCGAATCGTGTCAAATACAGGGTGTATTCGATGAGACGGATCACTGAAGGGCGCGTGGTCAAGGAAGGATTGATGACGGTGTCATCGGTTTTGGAGGGTTTGGAATTTATTTCCAGAAGCCATATTTTCCCCGATTTGTCGACGGCCAGGTCGATGCCCAGCTCGGCGTAATGGCCGTCGACCAGCTCTTCAAAGGTGTTGGCCACCTCCAGCGCCGTTGACCGGATTTTGGAGATGGACGGTTTGGATTGATGGGGGTCCAGCTCCGCGAGGACGTCGGAGGCTTTCCGAACGGTGCCGCCGCGGGCCAGGTTGGAGACGATATGCTGATCGTTGGCGATCCGTCCGACCACGGAGGTGATCGCCCAGTTGCCGTGTAGATTTTTTTGAACCAGGACGCGGAAATCGACGGGACGCCCCCTGGAGGTGACCAAGTGAAGTCCCTGCTGGATCAGGTAAGAGGAGCCTTTCACGCGACGGTTCAAGTGGGTGATGGCCGTATCGACCTTCCGGTACACGCGGGTGGTCGTTCCGTTGGCGGTGGCATATTGGCAGACGATGTAACGCCCGGTTTTGATGAGGCGGATGATGCCGGATCCGAGGCTTCCGTTGGTCGGTTTGAGATAAAGGATGCCGTGGCGGTTCAGCATGGGCCGGATGCGATGGGGATGATAGGGATGGGTTTCCGGAAGCATGTTCTGCATGCGGGGATCCCGCATCAGGGTTTCGTGGACCTGCCGCTTATCCAAAAAGGTTTTGTTGAAGACGCAAACCCCGTGCTGCATGCGCAAAAATCGGAGGATGTTCTGAAGGCGCGGTCTTCTTTCGATTCGCCGGGAAGTGATCCGGTTGTAAAGGACATCCGGAAAGGGAAGCTCTCTTAATTGCCACTTCCGGCTCTGGAACAGCCACCCCTTGGTGGTGCCGTTTTCCGCCATGATTTGCTCCGGCGTGAAAACGGCAACGCATACCCCCCGTTCCTGGCCGGTCAGGGCGCATTCCTCCAGAAAGCGGGTCATGGCGCCGAAAATCGGTTGATTCGGCGTCGCTTGGGTGTTGATGAGGATCCCGAGGAAGGGGCCGATGCGCAGGCAGTGCGACTGGGGGTCGTAGGACGCGCACAGGGAGAGGTGATCAGGCAGTCGCAGGGAACGGGCCAGCTTAGAACTGATCCGGATCAGGGAGGATTTTGCCGAATGGACGGCGATCCACCCCTTGGCGACTTTGGATCCGAATTTAACCCAGACGGGGAAATGGGCAAGGTGCAGTTTTTCCGCCAGGGAACGGCTCATGACCATGTTGATGCTCTGAGGAAAAGTGTGGTCGGGCACGACTTGGATTTCACAGCGTGCAAACCCCATTCGGGATCCCCTCCGGCGTGAGCTGACTACTTCATCGTATGTGGGCATGTATATTCGGGTGAAAAAAAGGGGCTTGGTTTCGGCAAGGGCGGGCCCGGAGGCGGAAGGATTTTTTTCCGCCGTGTGGTATATGGCATAATGGAGATGTCGAACAGGAGTTTGAGCCGGTTTGACGGCGGCGATGCCAATCAGGGGACTCTTCCACCTTCAGATACCAAAGAAAGGGGTATCGACATGAAGATTCACTATCACGGGCACAGCTGTTTCGAAATTCATCACGAAGGGCACCGGCTGATCATCGATCCTTTCTTGCGCGGAAATCCCATGGCAAAGGCGGATCCCAAGGACATCAAGGTGGACTATGTGCTCCTCACCCACGGCCACGGCGACCATGTGGGGGATGCGCTGGAAATCGCCAAAAACAACGACGCCACGGTGATCGCTCCCAATGAATTGGCCGTGTGGATGGGATGGCAGGGGGCCAAGATCCATCCCCTTCACATTGGAGGAAGCTATGCTTTTCCCTTCGGCCGCGTGAAACTGACCCAGGCCTTCCACGGATCCGGCTTTACCGTGGATGACCGGAAGGAGATCATCTATCTGGGGATGCCCGCGGGCATTTTGTTGATGCTGGGGGACAAAACCATCTATCACGCCGGCGACACGGGCCTTTTCTCCGACATGAAGTTGATCGGGGAACGGCATCCGGTCGACATCGCGATGCTGCCGATCGGGGACAACTTCACCATGGGGCCCGAGGATGCCCTGACCGCGGCGGAGTGGGTGAAGGCCAAATGGGTGATCCCCATGCATTACAACACCTTCCCGCTCATTGAACAGGATGCGCACGCCTTCGTCCGGAACCTGGAGGCGAAGGGGATCAAGGGCGTGGTCATGGAGAGCGGAGAAACAAGGGAATGGTAGCAAAAAACGACAACGAACTGTAAATCCCTTGTAACTTCCGTGTAATACGCATGGATTACGATGTTTACAGGATGAAAACCCCCTTATTTGGAGGCGGCTGGAACTACCGTCTCTTTTTTTTGCGCAAAAAGGCCTTCCGAGGCATCCGGCGTTTTCCGCCGCGAAGGAGCCGAATTTTTTGCATAATGTCCGGGGCTTGTTCGTATGATGGGTACAGAATGGGGGGATGGACGTGTGGCGGAGTAAGCACGGGCTCGCCTTGGTGCTTGCCTTGGGGCTGCTATTGATGGCGGTTCCCCGGCTGCCGGTGGCGCTGGAAGCGGATGCCGATTCCGTTTTTGCCTTGTCATGGCTCGCCTTGGCCCTTCTGGTGATCGCCGCCAATTGGCGGATGGTGCTTCAGGGGGACGAGGAAAGGGAGCGGCGTTCCGAATGGGAAAGGCGGCTTCGCTGGCTGGAGGCCCAGCGGAAGCAGAGGCGTTTCGAAACGGGAACGAGACAGCGAAGGCGATTGTTTTCCTGAGGGGGTCCGCGTGTCTGTTTCAGCCGGACAAGCGGTCTTTCCGGAAAGGTTGTATCATCCTTTTCCGATTTACTGTATCAGAGCTTGAAGGAGGCGTGAAAGACCCTCCTTTTTTATTTTGTTTTTGGACTGTGTAAGTACTATGTGTATAATGTATTGTAACAGAGTTTTATCGCGGAAAGGAAAGAAGGGATGCGAATGCCCACCAAGCACGAACGGATTCTCCGGTATATCGAACAGCTCGACGTGGGTGAGAAGATTTCCGTCCGCACCATCGCCCGCGAGCTGGGGGTGAGCGAAGGGACCGCGTACCGGGCGATCAAGGAGGCGGAAAACCAGGGATTGGTCAACACCGTGGAGCGGGTGGGAACGGTCCGCGTCGAGCGAAAACGGCGTTCCAACATCGAGCGGCTCACCTTTGCCGAAGTGGTCAACATCGTGGACGGTCACGTGTTGGGGGGACGGGCCGGGCTTCACAAGACCCTCAACAAGTTCGTCATCGGCGCCATGAAGCTGGAGGCGATGATGCGCTATGTGGAACCCGGAAACCTGTTGATTGTCGGAAACCGCTACAATGTGCACCGCATCTCGCTCCAACGGGGGGCGGCCGTCTTGATCACCGGCGGTTTTGACACGACGGAAGAAGTGAAAGCGCTTGCAGATGAACTGGAGCTTCCGGTGATTTCCTGCAGCTATGACACCTTCACGGTGGCGTCCATGATCAACCGGGCGATCTACGACCGTCTGATCAAAAAGGAGATTCTGCTGGTGGAAGACGTGATCGCGCGGGATCACAAGCCGGTCTATCTGAAAGTGGATGATCCGGTCGCCCGTTTTCACGAGAAGGTGAAGGAGACGGGCCACAGCCGCTATCCCGTGGTGGACGACGGCGGGAAGGTGCAGGGAATGGTGACGGCGAAGGATGTGGTGGGTCACGACTCGACGGAACGGATCGAGCGGGTGATGACCCGGAATCCGATCACGGTCACGCCGAAGACCTCCCTGGCGTCCGCAGCCCACGAGATGGTGTGGGAAGGAATCGAATTGCTCCCGGTGGTGAATGATCAGCGGCGCCTCCTCGGGGTGATCAGCCGGCAGGACGTGATCAAGTCCCTGCAATACATGCAGAAGCAGCCGCAGGTGGGGGAAACGATCAACGACATCATTTTCCGGGGGTTTGAAGAGGTCCGGGAAAAAAACGGCACCCTCGTCTTTCGCGGAAAGGTGACGCCGCAGATGAGCGATTCCCTCGGGACCCTCAGCATCGGCGTGTTGACCGGACTGATGACGGAGGCGGCGATCCGGATCCTCCGGCGGCACCGGAGGGGGGACCTGGTCATCGAGAACCTGACCATCTATACCCTGAAGCCCGTGCAGCTGGAGAGCGAAGTGGAATTGATCCCCCGGGTTTTGGAAATGGGGCGGAAGTCGGCCAAGTTGGAGCTGGAAGTGTTTCACGACGGCAACCTGGTGTCCAAGGCGATGCTGACGGCGCAGATGATCGAGCGGTAACCGCGGCCGCCGGGGCTTAAGCATCCATCGCATAAGGGGATGGACAACGTTGGACGAGGTGCAAAAGATTTTGGATGATGCGACGCGAAAGTTGGAGAGACTTCCCGGCGTCGTGGGAGTGGTGCTGGGAGGATCCCGGGCGAAGGGAATGCACCGGCCCGATTCCGACATCGACATCGGAATCTATTACGATGAAAGCGAAGGCTTCGAAGTGCAATCCGTGGGGGAGGTCGCGTCGGAACTGGATGATAGGCACCGGACCGACCTGATCACACCCCTGGGGGCATGGGGGCCCTGGGTCAATGGGGGCGGTTGGCTCGTCATCGGTGGATATCACGTGGACTTTTTGTTCCGCGACGTGAGGCGGGTTTCCCGGGTGATCGACGACTGCGCGAAGGGGATCGTCACGGCGGATTATCAGACCGGACATCCCCATGCCTATTTGAACCTGATGTACATGGGCGAAGTGGACCTGTGCAGGGTGTTGGCCGATCCGCAGGGGCGGATCGCGGCGCTGAAGGCCAAAACCCGTCCGTACCCGAAAGCCTTGCAGGAGGCCGTCATCGGCCGGTTCCTGTTCGAAGCGTCCTTTTCCCTGCTGCATGCCGAGGCCCATCGAGGCAACGATGATCTCGCCTATGTGGCTGGGTGCTGCTTCCGCACCGTGGCCTCTTTGAACCACGTCCTGTTTGCCAAGAACGAAGAGTACTGCATCAACGAGAAAGGGGCCACGGCGATGGCGGACCGATTCCCTCTCAAGTCGGAACATTACAAGGAACGGGTGGATCAGGTGTTTACAAAACTGTCTTCAAAGGACAGCCGGGGAACGGAGGAGGCCGTCGCTGTGCTTCGGCAGCTGATTTCCGAAACGGAGGCATTGGTTCGGCGCTAGAGGGGGCGGACCAATTCCGCACGAAACGACATCCGTACAAAGGCGCATGAAGTTCAACTTCATGCGTTTTTTGGTGCTCTCGTTTTCAACTGACGATTTACAACCGATCAATGGAGCGCGTTGCTGCCGGGGATGATTCCGTCAATCGGGTTTTATCATCCCTTTTCTATTTTGACGCCCTTTTCCGAGGGGCGTGATTTTTTCCGGAATCGTTCAGTGGCCATCCGGCGATCCGGAGCAGTGGGCTTTAATGTGATTTTTATCACAATCACTCCTTTTTAAATAATTTGCCCTTGTCCCGGCAAAAAACGGACAAAAAATTTGTGTTCCAAATCACAATTCTGCCGGTTCGATTTTGGTTTTATTGGAGATGAAGTCAGGAGAAATGATCTTATGACGGTCACGATAGTTTTTTAAGTGAAAATAATCACATTTATAGCAATACTGGTGATTTGAAAAAAACTGTACTTCATCATGGCACGGGAGGTGGAAACGGGAACTTTCCGCGATCGCGTTCAGAGATGCCGTCCGTTCGTTCTTTGATCACCGGATACGCTCCATTGGGAAGAAGGTGGATTTTCGTGAATCCGACACTTCGATGGATGGTCTTGTTTGCGGTGGGACTGGTCATCGGCTTTGCGGGAATTCTCTTGTTTCTGGGATGAAAGTTTGGAGCCTGAGCGGAAGATTGTTGGACCATGAGACGGAACCACAATAAGCTGAGGAAGGTGAAAGGATGAAGCTGGGAAAATGGTATGTGCCCGTGGCGCTGGGAGTGATCCTGGGACTTGTGGCCGGCTCCATCGTCAGCTATATCGGTCCAACATCGACAACGGAAGGGGAGCAGGCGGTTTCCGGAGCTTTTATCCCTCCCGGCAAGAAGGATGAATATTATATGTTTGCCTCGGGAGGGCATTCGGGACAGGTGTATGTGATCGGGGTCCCGTCCCTGCGCAGGATTCGCACGATTCCCGTTTTCAGCCGGGATTCCGCCACCGGATATGGTTGGGATGAGGAGTCCAAAAAAATGCTCGGCGAATACACTTGGGGGGATGTGCACCATCCGGCCCTCAGTGAAACCGACGGCGAGTATGACGGACGCTTTCTTTACGTCAATGATAACGCCAACAACCGTGCGGCGATGATCGATTTGAAAACCTTTACCACGAAGCAGATTTTGGGACCGATCCCCAATATTATGGGCCCCCATTCGGCGGCATTTGTTACCCCCAACACGGAATATTTCATGATGGCGACACGGTTTTCCGTTCCCATGGGCGGAAAATATGCGTCCCTGGACAAATACAGCAAGGAGTACCACGGCGCCTTGTCGGCCCAAAAAATCGACCAGAAAACGGGCAAGATGAAGGTTGCTTGGCAACTGAAGCTGCCGCCGTGGAACTATGATCTTTCCGATGCGGGGAAGAAAATCAGCGGTGACTGGGCCTTCTTCACCACCTACAACACGGAGGAAGCGACGGAGCTTTTGGAGATCAACGCTTCCGCCAACGAAACCGACTATCTGGTTGCAATCAACTGGAAAAACGCGGAAAAGGCCGTCGAGGACAAAAAGTATGAGGTGATCAACGGCGTCAAAGTGGTGGATCCGACGAAGGTGAAGGGGATCGCCTATTTGATTCCGCTGCCCAAAAGCCCCCACGGTGTCGACGTCTCCCCGGACGGTCGCTGGATCGTGGGGAGCGGCAAGCTGGATCCCACGGTGACGGTGTATGATTTCAAGAAATTCATCAAGGCCATTGAAGAGGAAGATTTCTCCGGAACGGAAAAAGGATTGCCCATCGTCAATTTCGAGTCGGTGAAAGAGGCGTCGGTGAAGGTGGGCTTGGGACCGCTTCACACCCAGTTCGGACCGGACGGTTACGCCTACACCACGTTGTTTGTGGAAAGCGCCGTCGCCAAGTGGAAGCTGGGCGAATGGAAGGTGCTGGACAAAGCGACCGTTCATTACAGTCCCGGCCACAGTTCCGCCGCGGAAGGGGACACGGTCTCCCCGGACGGGAAATATCTGGTGGCACTTAACAAACTTTCCAAGGACCGGCATCTTTCTGTCGGCCCCTCTCATCCGGAAAATATGCAGCTGATCGACATTTCCGGAGACAAAATGAAGGTGATCAACGAGGCGCCGATCGATCCGGAACCCCATTACGCGCAAATGGTCAAAGCGGACAAAATCAAACCGATACTGAAGTACGAAAAAGATGAAAAGCGCCCCCACTCCGTCTGGAAGAAGGAAGATGTGCGCATCGAGCGCAAGGGGAACCATGTGACGGTGCACGGTTTGGCGGTCCGGACCCGGTTCTATCCGGACAAAATCGAGGTGAACGAGGGAGACAAGGTCACGATCTATTTGACCAACATCGATCTGGACCAGGATATCACCCACGGCTTCGCCATCAACCTCTATGACATCGATGTGGAAGTGCAGCCCGGAGAGACGAAAAAGATCGAATTTGTGGCGGACAAACCAGGGGTTTATCCCTTCTACTGCTCCAACTTCTGTTCGGCGCTCCACCAGGAAATGCAGGGTTATCTCCTGGTCAAACCAAAAAAATAACGGCTCATCACCTGCTGAGGAGGGGGGATTTCCCCCCTCTCTGCAGCAGGGCCCAGGAGGGATTCCGATGGGAGTGAAGCGTTCCCGCATGTCCCCCCTCTCCCGGGGACTCGTCTTGGTCGGAGCCGCTCTGTTGGTGATATCCGTCTACTTTCCCTGGTGGGGGATGAGGCTGATCGCGACCATGTATCCCGAAGGCTTGGATCTTTTGGTTTATCCGTACAAGCTGGAGGGGCATTTGGATACGATCAACATACTGAACCACTATATCGGCATGAAAGAGATCCATGAGGAGGACTTCCCGGAATTTCAATACATCCCCTATGTGATTTGGGGAATTGCCATCGGCTTTGCGGTAGCCGCCGCTGCCGGATCCAAAAGGTTGGGTTATGTGATGATCGGTCTGCTCGCGATCGGCGGGATTTTCGGGATATACGACATGTATCATTGGTTGCATACTTTCGGCACGCAACTGGATCCCCGGGCGCCGATACAAATCGATCCCTTTGTACCGCCGATGGTGGGGGAAAATCAATTGGCCAATTTTACGACCTATACCGGTTTTAAAAGGGGATTCTATTTTCTGATTCTCGGGACGGCGGCGATTGCGCTGGGGCTCTGGGGGGATCGGCTGTGGAACGAAAAGTCATCCTCTGCTTGTTCTTCATAGCGATCCTTTTCGTGTGGATGCCGGAAAAAGCGGAGTCCGCCGTCCGGGAAGTGGGTGAAGGGAAGCCCTATGCACAAGTGACCGAGGCCCTTCGTGTGGCGGAAAGCGGAGACGTGATCCGCGTCTATCCCGGTGAATACCGCGGGAACCTGGTGATCGACCGATCCGTCACCTTGGAAGCGGTGGAGATAGGGAAGGCGAAAATCATCGGCACCGGCGAGGGAAACGTGATCACCGTCCGTCACCCCGGGGTGACCATCAGGGGCTTTGAAATTTCCTCCGGGGGACTCAATTATCTGAAAAACGACGCGGCCATCATGGTGACCCGGGACGGCGCCCGCATCGAAAAGAATCGGATTCGACAATCCCTCTTCGGCATCTACTTGAAAAAGTCGAGCAACCATGTGATCCGGGAAAACGATATCGTCGGCCGGGAAGAGCGTTCCTTTTCCGAACGGGGGAACGGTCTTCAAATCTATTATTCTCACCGCAACCGGGTGGAGAAAAACCGCTTTCGCCATGTGCGGGACGGGATCTATGTGGAGTTTTCCCACCGCAACCGGCTTCACTCCAACCGGGTGGAGGACTCCCGCTACGGTGTCCACTATATGTGGTCCGACGACAATGTGTTTGAGGGGAATGTGTTTCTCCGCAACGTATCGGGAGCGGCGATCATGTTTTCCAAACGGGTGAAGCTGACGAACAACCGGTTTGAGAACAGCCAGGGACTGCGGTCCTTCGGGATGTTCCTCCAAACCGTGGAGGACAGCGAAGCCTGCGACAATTTGTTCCTGCACAACTCCATCGGCGTCTTCAGCGATTTGTCCCGAAACATCCAAATCCACCACAACACCTTTCTGGCCAATGATATCGGGATGGAAATGTTGGGCAGCAATTGGGACAGCGTTGTATACCAGAACAATTTCATTGACAACCTGCAACATTTGGCCGTCAATGAACAAACGACGAAGATCGACTGGTTCAGAGGGGAAAGGGGCAATTACTGGAGCGATTATGAGGGAGTGGATGTCTCCGGGAAGGGGATCGGCGAGCCGGAATATCAGTCCGGCAACCTGTTTGAGTATTTGATGACCAAATATCCGCACACCCGTCTTTTTATCCAGAGTCCGACGGCCAAAATGCTCGAAGCGATTGACCACTGGTTTCCCGTTGTTTCCCGGCCGAGTGTGACGGATCCGTATCCGCTGATGGAGCCCGTCCGCCATGAAACCTATGACCAATTGCGGCGACGCCCGGAAGAGGGTGGGGGAGCGGCTTTCGCATTGGTGATTTCCGCGGCCCTGCTTTTGATGGGTGGAGGGGCGTTTTGGGTCGTACACAGAAGAAACCGGTGAATGACCACCGACGAACGGGAGGTGAAATGATGGGGATCGCCCATTCTTCCAAGGCGGGGTTGGTTTTGATCCTGATGCTGTCGGTGATCGGGGGATGCAGCGGTGATTCGGGTCCCCGACCGATCGATGAAGCGGTGGATGTGTGCGCTTCGTGCAACATGAGCGTGTCGGACGGGCCCTTTGCTGCGGAATGGGTGCAAAAGGACGGGGAAGTGCTCAAATTCGACGATATTGGATGTTTGGCCGATTACCTTCGCAAAAATGACGCGGAAGGAACAGCATATGTCCGGGATTTTCACAGCAAAGAGTGGATTCGGGCCGACCAAGTCTTCTTTGCGGATTCCGATCTTCACACCCCGATGGGTTCGGGCATTATCGCTTTCCGGGATGAGGATCGTCTGCAAGAGTTCATCCGGAAGGAAAAAGGGGCGAAAGAGACAACCTGGGAGGAAGTACTCCGTCACGCCCGGGATGAGGAGGCGAAACATTGAAACCGGCGTGGAAGATCAAGCTGGAAACGGTGGGTGTCCTCGCCGAGAAAGAAATGTTGGATGCCGTTCGCAACCGTTGGTTTCACGTGTTTGTGGCGTTCTTTTTCCTGTTGTCCGCATCCATTATCCATTTTGGATTGACGGAAAGCGGAGGGATCGGCTTTGAGAGTTTTAATCGCACCACGGCCAGCCTTTTGAATTTGATCCTGTTTGTCATTCCCCTGTTCACCCTGATTTTGGGCGGAACATCCATCACCGGGGAACGTGAGCAGGGAACGCTGATGCTGCTGATGTCCAAACCGATCACGGCCGCCGAGCTGGTCCTGGGCAAGTATCTGGGTCTTGCGGCATCCATGGTTTTGGCCATCATGATCGGATTTGGCCTGATCGGCATCCTCACCGCCTTCCTCTTGTCCCCCTCCGAGGCAAAAGCGTATTTCATTTTTGTACTTCTTTCCATCCTGTTGACACTCTCTTTTCTCAGCGTGGCCATCCTGATCTCCGCTGCGGCGAAAAAGCGGGCGACCTCCGTGGTCGGCGGCATCGTCGTCTGGTTTGTTGCGGTGATGCTCTATGACTTTGCCGTCATGGGGGGAGCGACACTTTTCGCCGGGAAAATGGTCGATTATTTTCTCCTGGTTTGCCTGTTGGTGAATCCCGTCGACTCCGTCCGCGTTTTGGGCATCGTACATCTGGGGGGAGATACGGTTTTTGGTCCCAGCTTGGTGTCGTTGACACGGCTGTTGAGCGGCGTTTCCAGCGAAATTTTTCTGCTGTCGGGGATTGCGGTCTGGATGATTGTCCCCCTGTTCCTTGCCATTTCTGTCTTTCAAAGGAGGGGAGGGGTGTGACTTCCTGGGTGGTGGTGGACCATGTTTCCAAAGCGTATAACGGAAAAAAAGCGGTGGATGATCTTTCCTTCCATATCGATCGCGGAGAAATTTTTGCGCTGTTGGGACCCAATGGAGCGGGAAAAAGCACCCTGATTCGGATGATGACCGGCCTGATTCAACCCGATGCCGGACAAATTCGGATGAACGGAGAACGGGTTTTGCCCTTCAAAAAGGAAGTCAAAAGATATTTTTCCTTTTTGCCGGAGACGATGTCCCTTTATCCCAACTTGACGGCGGGTGAGACGTTGCACTTTTTCTCCAGATTGCAAAGGATTTCCCGGAACAGATGTGACGAAGTGCTGGATGTCGTGGGACTTTTGGAGGTTAAGGACAAAAAAATCGGCGGTTTTTCCAAGGGGATGAGACAACGGCTGGGATTGGCGGTCGCGCTGTTGGATAAGGCACCGCTTTTGATATTGGATGAACCCACATCCGGGTTGGATCCCTATTGGGCATCCCGGTTCAAGGAAATTATCCGTCGGAAAAAACGGGAAGGCACCAGCGTTTTTTTCGCTTCCCACGATCTTTATGAGGTGGAGTCCTTGGCGGACCGGATCGCGATCCTGAATGAAGGAAAACTCTACTATTTGGGAACCGTGGATGACCTCAAATCGAAGCATCCCACAGAAATCCGGATTCAAGTTCGGTTTGAGATTCCCCAGGATCCGGACGGGTTGGCCCGGGAGCTGGGAGTTGCCACTTTCCGGAGGGGGGATTGGATCCAATTGATCTGCCGGAGGGACGACAAGGTGAGGATTCTTCGTTCTTTGGAAAAGGGCGGAAGAAAATTGGCGGACCTTCACATCCACGAGACGACCCTGGAGGAGATCTATCGTGCCATTTCCGGGGGAACGCCTTCCCCGGAGATGGACAAGTTGTGATGAGAAGCGATGAGTGCCCCCAGGCTTTGCGGGTTGCCCGCGGACACAAAAAAACCCGGCGGGAAGCCGGGTTTTTTGATCCGTTTTATTTTTCCTCCGCCGCCGTACGGAATTTTCGCCAGTTGCGGATGCCGTAGAACAGGTTGATCAGCCCGACGGCGAAAATAAAGGCGATCAGCAGGGCGCGAAACCAGTGTTGGACGGGCAGGAGCAATTGGAACGCGCCGATGGCGACAAACAGGACGCCCATGCTGACGTTGGTTTTCGCCTGATGCAGCTTCCGCTTGATTCCTTCGGTTTTGCGGGAAGCGTAACTGTTGGTGAAAAAGAAAAACGCGGCGAGGATGACCGTGACGAACAGAATGAGGGAAATCATGCGCATCCTCCTATCGTGCTCAGGCATCATTCACACAGAGTCGCCGCGACATCGAGAAATGCGCGGCGAACGGCCTCAGAAGGAGAGGGGTGTGCCGCGACGCCTGCCCGCATCGCTAGGCTCCGCGGCACGCCCCTCTCTCGGATTCCGCGGGTCCCCCGATCCATCACAGGTTCCCGCTTTGGGAGCCGTCGTTATGTATGCGACACGCCTGCACCGCGCGGGTGAGGCGTGAAACCGTTCAAACGGGAGACGGCCGAATCAATGAAGAGTGGTTTGTTTTTTTTCGGGGATGAACCACCAACCGATCGGGGTCCGGTCGATGTATACGGGGATGTTCAACTGGGTCAGTTCCTTCTCGATCAGCCGGGCCACTTCTTCTGTCTCGGCGTAGGCGGAATAACCCTGTTTCAGGTTTTCCAGTTTCTTTCTGGCCAGGCATTTGCGGTTGATGATCATAGTGACTCCCCCTTTCTAAAAACCCCCCTCCATAACCTATAATACCAGAAAAAGGTCGATTGCGAATCTTGGGAGTTTGTCGAGTCCATGACATTTCCCCGATTAATCGGCGGTTTTCTCCGTTTCCGCCGTTTCAAGGGCTTCCACCCATATTTTCAGTGTCGATCCGATGAAGGCGATGTATTTCAGGCGAAGGCGGATTTCGGTCTTGCGGTTGTTGTCGTCGGAAAGAAAGATGGTCCGGTTTCGCAGGATGGTTTCCAAAAGGTCGGGATTGTTGCTGATCCAGGTGACCGATTTCCCGATGAAGGGATCCACCAGGGTTTCCACCTGTGACTTGATCTCTTCCTGCCCGTATCGGAGGGAACTGATCACTTCCACTTGAATTTTATGGATCTGTTCAGAACTTTCCTGACGCCGGGCATCCTTGTCCAACTCCTGCTGCAGGCGGAGAATTTCCTTGTTTTTTTGGTTGTTTGCATAGTAGAGGGCGGATCGCTCCAGATACAGGCCGTCCAGCTTCTGGCCCGTCCAAAGGAGCATGGCCACCATGCCGGCGATCAGGCCGAAAAAAAAGGAGACGGCCATGCGGATCAACCCTCTTGAGCGGATGAGGCGGTCGGTCCTCATTCTACCAATCCCCTTGGATCAGCCAGCGGATCAGCAGATAACCCGTGTGGGCCCCGATGAAGGCGCTGAAGATGAAGGCCAGCTGTTGGGCGACCTCTTCCAATTGGCCTCCGAGGAGATTGATTTCAAAGGCGCGGATGGCGTCGAAGGTTCCTCCGATGGCGGCGACCATGGCCCAGATCTTCAGTTGGTCGGCCAGGTGGACCATTTTGCTCATCGGCGGTTCGTCCCCGAACAGATAGCCGATCCCCCCGAGCAGGCTTCCCCCGAGGACGACGCCCAGGGCGATGAAAAAATCGAGAACGGTTGTGGACCAAAATCCTCCCATGCTGCCTCCGCCTTTCGTCGAAGTTCCTATTACACCCTATGACGGGGCCCGGCCGATTATGTGGACAAGGGAAACCCGATCGGCTGTTCGCATTCCGGCGGTCCCATCCGCTATAATGAAGGGAGAGAGGCCAAAGGACAGGTGGGGACCGATGAATTTTGTGCACCTTCATGTCCATACCGAATACAGCTTGCTGGACGGGGCGGCGCGGATCAAAGAGCTGGTCCGGAAGGCCGAAGAGCAGGGCATGGAGGCCCTGGCCATCACCGACCACGGGGCGATGCACGGCGTGGTTCCCTTCTACCGGGAATGCCTGGAGCGGGGAATCCGCCCGATCATCGGCTGCGAAGTGTATGTCACACCGGGGAACATGGAGGAGAAACCCTCCCCCCGGGAAAACCGGATTTACCACCTCCTGCTGTTGGCGGAAACCACCGAGGGATACAAAAATCTGATGAAGCTGGTGTCGGAGGCCCATCTCCGGGGCTATCACTACAAACCCCGCGTGGACAAGGCCTTGCTCCGACGCTTTCGAAGGGGGCTGATCGCCACCAGCGCCTGCCTGTCGGGAGAAATTCCCCGGGCCATTCTGGAGGGGCGGTTTCAGGATGCGCGCCGGATCGCGGAGGAGTACCGGGATTTGTTCGGGGATGGAAATTTCTTCCTCGAACTCCAACATCATGGGGTTCCGGAGGAGATGAAGGTGAACCGGCACCTGATCGCCCTGGCGGAGGAGACGGGGATTCCCCTGGTGGCCACCAACGATGTCCACTATGTCAACCGGGAGGATCATGACGTTCAGGATTGCCTGCTGTGCATCGGCACCGGCCGGCGGCTCGACGAAGAGGACCGGATGCGCTTTCCCACCCGGGAATTTTATCTGAAGGCGCCGGAGGAGATGACCCGCCTGTTTGCCGACGTCCCGGAAGCGATCCGCAACACGGTCCGGATCGCGGAGCGGTGCCGGGTGGAAATCCCCTTAGGAAAGCGGCTGTTGCCCCGGTTTCCCGTCCCCGAGGGATACACGGCTTCTTCCTATCTGCGCGAGCTGTGCCGGCGGGGGGCCGTCGAACGCTACGGTTCCATCCCCCCCGAAGTGAGGGAGCGGCTGAGATACGAACTGGATGTCATCGAACGGATGGGTTTTTCCGACTACTTTCTCGTCGTGTGGGATTTTGTCCGCTTCGCCCACGAACGGGGCATCGCCACGGGCCCCGGCCGGGGTTCCGCCGCGGGCAGCCTGGTCGCCTACGTGTTGCGCATCACCGACATCGATCCGCTCCGGTACGGGCTTCTCTTCGAGCGGTTTCTCAATCCGGAGCGGATCAGCATGCCGGACATCGACATCGATTTCAATTATGAGCGGCGGGATGAGGTGATCGAATACGTTTCCCGGAAATATGGACCGGACCGGGTGGCCCAGATCATCACCTTCGGGACGATGGCCCCCCGGGCGGCGGTGCGCGACGTGGGCCGGGTGATGGGGCTCCCCTATCCCGAGGTGGATCGGGTGGCCAAGTTGATCCCCGCTTCTCCGGGAATGACCCTCGAGAAGGCGTTTCAGGCGGAGCCCCGGTTGAAACAGCTGTGCGAAAGCAACCCGCGGATGGCCCGGCTGATGGAAGTGGTGAAAAAGGTGGAGGGACTGCCCCGGCATGCCTCCACCCACGCCGCCGGGCTGGTGATTTCGGAGAAGCCCCTTACGGAATACGTTCCCCTGATGCGGGGAAGCGACGGGGGCCGTCTCACCCAATACCCGATGGACGTGTTGGAGTCGATCGGCCTTTTGAAGGCGGATTTCCTCGGGCTTCGCAACCTGACGGTGATCGAGCGGGCCAAAGGCATCATCCGGGAGACGGAGGGCAAGGAAATCCGCTTCGACCGGATGGACATGGAGGATGAGGAAACCTACCGGATGCTGGGCAGGGGGGAAACCATCGGCGTGTTTCAGCTGGAATCGGCGGGAATGCGCCGGGTGCTCAGGGAACTCAAACCGTCCTGCTTCGAGGATCTCATCGCCGTCCTGGCCCTGTACCGTCCCGGCCCCATGGACCAGATTCCCCGTTTCATCCGGGCGAAGCACGGCAAGGAGCCCGTCATCTATCCCCATCCCGATCTGGAGCCGATCCTGAAGGACACCTACGGCATCATCGTCTACCAGGAGCAGATCATGCAGATCGCCTCCCGGATGGCCGGCTTCACCCTCGGCCAGGCCGATCTGCTGCGCCGGGCCGTGGCCAAGAAGAAGCGGGAACTGCTGAACGAACAGCGGGATGCGTTTTTGGCCGGCTGCCGGGCCAACGGTTATGATGAGGAGACGGGGCGCCGGGTGTACGATCTGATCGTCCGGTTCGCCGATTACGGGTTTAACCGCAGCCACTCCGCCGCCTATGCGGTGCTGGCTTATCAGACCGCCTATTTGAAAGCCAATCATCCGCTGGCCTTCATGGCGGCCCTCCTCACGACGGTGATGGGAAGCCAGGGGAAAATGGCCGAATACGTCGAGGAGTGCCGCCGCATGGGCATCGAGGTGCTGCCCCCCGACGTGAACCGGAGCGGCCGCTCTTTCCGCGTGGAGGGAAAAGCGATCCGCTTCGGACTGGAGGCGGTCAAAAACGTGGGAACCCACGCGATCGAGGCCATCCTGCGGGAGAGGAAGCGCCGCCCCTTCCGCGATTTGTTCGACCTCTGCGCGCGGGTGGATTTGAGACACGTGAACCGGCGGGTCCTGGAATCCCTGATCCAGTGCGGGGCCACGGAGTCCCTGGAGGGACACCGGGCGCTGCAATTGGCCATGTTGGACGAGGCGATCGAGCGGGGGAGCGCTTTCCAACAGCTCCGTTCCGAGGATCAGTTGGATCTCTTCGAGGATGAGACGCTCACCCTTTCCTCTCCCCGTTTTGATTACAGCAACACCGTTCCCTTCAGCCGAAAGGAGATCCTCGAAATGGAACGGGAACTGCTCGGGCTGTATCTTTCCGGCCATCCCCTGGATGGCTATCGGAAGGCGCTGCCCCGCCTCACGACCCACACCCTCGCCGAGCTGGAGGAGTGCCGGGACGGGGAACGGGTCTCCATCGCGGGGATGATCACCCATGTGAAGCCGATCACCACCCGGAAAGGGGAGCCGATGGCCTTTGTCACGGCGGAGGACTGGTCCCGGCAGGTGGAGGTGATCCTCTTTCCCCGGACTTATCAAAAATACCGGCCCTTGCTTCAGACGGACCGGCCGGTTCGCATCTCCGGGCGGATCAACCTCCATGAGGAGGGGGTGAAGATCTTGGCCGACACCCTGGAGGATCTGGAACGGCTTGCGAAAGATCCGCCCGCCGTGCCGGAGGCCTCGGCCCGGACTTCTCAGGCTTCGCCCGCCCGAAAGGGGGTGCCTGGCGGGGAGGAGTCGCCCGCCGCGGCCTTTATCCGGATTTCTCCCCGGCACGAGGACGGTCAGGTGCTTCAGTCCCTGAAACAGGTGCTCCTCCGGCACCGGGGGGACGTTCCCGTGTACCTCTTCTATGAGCGGACGAAAAGAGTGCTGGCCCTGCCCGTTTCCAAGTACGGAATCCGCCCGTCGGAAGAATGCCGCGCACGCATTGAGGAAATCCTAGGAAAACGCACCTTCCGCCTGAAGGAGCCCCCTCGGGCGGAAGGTGGGGATTGCACCGATTGATGCGGAATTTCAGGGAGGATCCCGTGTTTTACCATTACGTCATCCGTCTGTTGGAAAAAAGAGGAGTATCCCTTGATTCCATCGCCGAGATCGTCTTGAAACTGCAAAGACCGTACCACGACGACCTGACCCTGGAAGAATGCAGGGAGAGCGTGGAACACGTTTTGCGGAAGCGGGAAGTGCAATACGCCGTCATCACCGGCGTTACCCTGGACATGCTGGCGGAGGAGAAAAAGTTGCCCGAACCCCTGCAGACGATCCTGGCCACCGATGAACCCCTTTACGGCATGGACGAGATTCTCGCCCTCGGAATCACCAATGTGTACGGGAGCATCGGCCTGACCAATTTCGGTTACCTGGACAAGCGAAAGCCCCTGATCCTCGGCCGGCTGAATCGGGGAAAGGCGGGGGTGCACGTTTTTCTGGACGATCTGGTGGCGGGCGTCGCCGCCGCGGCTTCGGCCCGTATCGCCCACCGCTTGCCCGAGGCGGAGCGGTTTGAGGGGGACCGGTGAAAGGGTGTCCGGGAAACGGCGCTTCCCTTCGCTGTGGTGAAGGATGGCAGGGGAGGGATGAAGGAAATACTTTATCCGTTGATTCGGAAGAAATATTTCCTTCATCGATTGGCGCAGCTTTTGCGAGAAAATCCGAAAAACCCTTTGAGAGGGTTCTTTTTTTTGGCCAGAGGGTGCCGGAAGGACCAAAACCCCGCAAAAAGGAAGGAACCCGCCGTCGCCATTTCTGCGGGGGTGCCGTACAATGAAGTAAATCATTCATATCAATGAAAAATGTGAATGAAACACTTCAAAGGAGATGGATTTCATGGCGACATCGGTACATCCGGTTCATCCGCTCGTCGGCAAGACGGCGGGTTCCGCGGCGCTTCACGAGGAAGCGGCCCGCTATCTTCCCGGCGGAGTGACCGCCAACATCAAATATTTCGATCCCTATCCGATCGCGATGGACTCGGCAAGCGGCGCCCGCATGAAGGATGTGGACGGAAACGAGTATATCGACTACAACCTCTGCTACGGGGCGCTGATACTGGGACACGGCGACCCGCGGGTGAAGAGGGCGGTGCTGGAGCAGTTGAACCGGATGGGTACGACCGTTCTGGGGACCCCCCATCGGTTGGAAGTGGACATGGCCCGGACGCTCGTTGAACTGTATCCGGGGATCGACACGGTCCGTTTCACCAATTCGGGCCTGGAGGCGACCCTGTTGGCCATCCGGTTGGCGATGGCTTGGACCGGGCGGCCGAAACTGGCCAAATTTGAAGGGCACTATCACGGGGGATACGATCAGGTGTTGATCAGTGTCCACCCGAAACGCAGAAGCGAAAATCGGCTTCCTTCCGTTCATCCCGATTCCAGGGGGATTCCCGACTATTACCTGAAAAACACGGTGGTGCTTCCCTTCAATGACTTGGACGGAACCGAGGAGATCCTTCGGCGCCACGGTCATGAGCTGGCCGCGGTGATCATCGAGCCGGTGCAGGGAGGATTTATCCCGCCGAAGATGGAATTCCTTAAGGGGCTGCGGGAGATGACGCGTGCCTGCGGGGCGCTCCTCATCTTTGACGAGGTGAAGACGGGCTTCCGCGTTGGGCTGTCGGGAGCCCAGGGCCGTTACGGGGTGATTCCCGATCTGACGGCTCTCGGCAAAGTGCTGGGCGGGGGCTTTCCCGTGGGCGCCGTGGGCGGCCGGAGGGAGATCATGGACATCTGCGCCCCTTCCGCCCGTTCCTCGGACATTCTTTCCATCGGTTCCCAGGGAAAGGAGAGCAGGGCTTCGGACACCCTGTTTCACAGCGGGACCTACAACGGCCATCCCACCGTGCTCGCTGCCGGCATGGCCACCATTGAAGCCCTCCGGAGACCCGGCGTGTATGCCGAAGTGGAAAAGGCGGCGGAGGCTCTTCGCGCGGGAATGGAAGAGATTTTGAAAAGAAACGGGGTTCCGGGACAAACGGTGGGAGTGGGGAGCATTTTCAACCTGGTGCTCGACGAAGGACCGATAAACCAGATTCAGGACATTCTGCGCTCCGAGCTCTCCCTCCGCCGGAGGATCGACTATGCCCTGTTGGATCAGGGTATCTACGTGAAACCTCTCAACCGGTTCAGCCTTTCCACGGCCCATACGCCGGACGTGATTGAAGAAACGCTGGACCGTTTCGAGAGGGGGGTGAAACAAACGGTCAAAGGCAGGTGATGTCGTGAAAAAGAAGAAGGTGAGCGTGTTTCGGAGGATTCGTGAAAAAAGCGACGGGATGAGCCGGTCCCATCAAAAGGTGGCGGCCTATATGGAGGCTCATCCCGATCGCGCCCCGTTTTTGACGGCTGCCCAGATGGCCCAACTGGCCGGGGTGAGTGAGGCGACGGTGATCCGGTTCGCCACTTACCTCGGATTTTCCGGTTTTTCCGAGATGCAGAAGCACCTCCGGGAGGAAATCCGCGAACGGCTGACCACGGTGGAACGGCTTGATCTGGCTGAAGACGCTTATCCGGAGGAACAGCGGGTCGTCTACGAGGTGCTGCACGACGATCTGGGCAACCTCCAGCAGACGATGCACATGTTGGACGCCTCCGCCTTCGCCGAAGCCGTCGGCATGATCAGCCGTGCGCGGATGATCTCCGTTGTCGCCTTCCGCAGTTCCCACGCCTTGGGTTATTTCCTCACCTTCTACCTCAATTTGATTCTGGAAAACGCCAAACTGATCCAACAGTCGGATACGATGTTTGAACAGCTTTCCCCCCTTCGCTCCGACGATCTTTTGATCGGGATCGGCTTTCCGCGCTATACGGCCCGCACCATCCAAGCCATTCAGTTTGCAAGGAACCGAGGGGTGAAGACCCTGGCCATCACCGACTCCCATGGTTCTCCCCTGGCCCGCGAGGCGGAGGTCTACCTGGTCGCGACCAGCCGGCTTCCCTCCTTTGTGGACTCGTACGTGGCTCCCCTCAGTCTGATCAATGCCCTGATCACGGCGGTGGGTCGAAAAAACAAGGCCGCGGTTTCCCGCCGCCTCAAGGTCATGGAAGAGGTTTGGAGCAAGGAGGGAATTTATTTTCCCCAATAGACGGAAAGGCGCTCGGCGCCTCTTCAAACCAAAGGGTTTCGTCCACGGCAGAATTGAATCCTTCCGCACGGGACCTTCGCCTTCAGCCGCCGGAACGCATTTCCTGCGCCGGGCCTCCGGCGGGGCGCCGCGCCGCATTCATCCTCCTGGCGCCCTTCAGTTTTGCACCGGTTGTGCGCGTCTCTTAAAAAATAAAACGGGCGCGCAACGGTCTGCTTCTGCACCCTCATGGATCGGCGACCCACCCGAGATCTTTCGACCGCAAGCGGGCGGTACACGATCCATGATAAGGATCCGTCCGACCGCACAGAACTCTGGGAGACTTTTTGCACCGGGCATGGAACCTGGTTTCCGATCGCCCCTTCAGCGGCGAGGTTTAAGACCTCCCTTTCCGGGGCGCAATGCGCCGGGGGAATCTGCCCATCTCCGTGCGATCTCCGCGCGTCCCCGCAAGCCTTTTTCAATCTTGCGGAAGCTTTCCTTCGAATGCATGCGGTCCATGGCATCCTTTTCGGAGGCCCATGGATCTTGATTCGACCGTTGTGCACCCGCTACCTTCATTATGGCTGGGGCCCGATCCGTTTATGCACGCGTCCAGAAAGCGGCAGGTGCGCTCCCCTTTAAAATGGAAAGGATCATCGGATTATATTGAATCTTGAGTCAATAATCCATTACAATGCAAGTAGGTCCGATTAATGACGGGAGCGTGATACGGGATGAAGGGAACGATGATGCACTATCCCTTGACGCTGATGCACCTTTTGGAACGGGCGGGAAGCCTGTACGGATCGGTGGAGATTGTTTCGCGCATGCCGGACAAGTCGATGCATCGATACACCTACGCCGATTTTTACCGCAGGGCGCGTTCCCTGGCCAAGGCCCTGCAAAAGGCCGGACTCAAGCGGGGCGACCGGGTCGGAACCCTGATGTGGAATCATTATGTCCATTTGGAGGCTTATTTCGGCATTCCGGCCGCCGGAGGCGTGCTCCATACCCTGAACCTTCGCCTGCACCCGGATGAAATCGCTTACATCGCCAACCACGCCGGGGACCGCTTCCTGATTGTCGATGACGTGCTCTTGCCCCTGTTGCAGAAATTCCGGGACCGGCTCAAGGTGGAAAGGATCATCGTCGTTTCCCTCACCGGTCAACCGGTGCCGGAGGGGATGGAGGAATACGAGTCCTTCATCGCGGAACCCGCCGAGGATTTTGTCTACCCCGATCTCGACGAAGAGGAAGCGGCCGGGATGTGCTACACTTCGGGGACGACGGGAAGGCCCAAGGGGGTGGTCTACAGCCACCGGTCGTTGGTGCTCCATTCCTTCGCCTCGGCGATGGCGGATACTTTGGGAATCTCCCGGCACGATGTCGTCCTGCCGGTGGTGCCCATGTTCCATGTCAACGCGTGGGGATTGCCTTTCACTTGCACCATGGTGGGGGCGAAGCAGGTTTTTCCCGGCCCCCATCTGGATCCGGTCAGTTTGTTGGAACTGTTTAAAGGGGAACAGGTCACCTTTACGGCGGGAGTGCCGACCATCTGGCTCGGTATTCTGCAGGTATTGGAGAAAAATCCCGGCCAGTGGGATCTGAATCCGAAGCTGCGCATGGTGGTGGGAGGAGCCGCTGCGCCGGAGTCGTTGATCCGCGCCTTTGATCGCCACAATCTTCGGGTGGTTCACGCTTGGGGGATGACCGAAACGGCACCTCTGGGCACGGTGAGTCTATTAAAACCCCACATGGAGTCCCTTTCGGTGGACGAGCAGTACGCCTACCGAGCCAAGCAGGGCCTGCCGGCGCCCTTTGTCGAGGTGCGGATCGTCAATGAGCAGGGCGTCGCCCCCCACGATGGAAAAACCATGGGCGAGCTGCAGGTGAGGGGTCCCTGGATCGCCGCGGACTACTACAACCGTCCCGATTCCCGCGATTCCTTCACGGAGGACGGCTGGTTCCGGACCGGCGACGTGGCGACGATCGATCCGGAGGGTTTTGTGAAAATCACCGACCGGACGAAGGATCTGATCAAATCGGGCGGCGAATGGATCAGCTCCGTCGATCTGGAGAACGCCCTGATGGGACATCCCGCCGTGGCGGAGGCGGCGGTGATCGCCGTTCCCCATCCCAAATGGCAGGAGCGTCCCCTGGCGGTGGTGGTGCTCAAGGAAGGGGCCCGGGCCACGGAGGAGGAATTGATCCAGCACTTGGCCCCCCGCTTCGCCAAGTGGTGGCTTCCCGACGGGGTGGTCTTCGTGAAGGAAATTCCCCGGACTTCCGCCGGGAAATTCCTGAAAGCCAAATTGCGGGAGCAGTTTAAGGACTGGGTCAAGGAAAGGGAAGGACTTCGCCCGGATTGATTCCGGCCGGCCGGCGATGCAAGAAAACACGCCCCAAAAGAATGGGCTCACCCGTCATTTCGGGCGGGCCCTTTTACTTTGCTTCATTTGACCGACACGGTGCAGGTGGCCGTCATGTCGCCGTCTTCCGTCGTGGCCGTGATTTTCGCGGTGCCGGGGGCCATCGCTTTGACCTTCCCGTTTTCATCCACCGTCGCCACGCCGAGATTGTCGGATTGCCAGAAGACCGTCCGGTTTGTGGCGAAGGCGGGTTCAACCTCGGCCTTCAATTCGGCGGTGTCCCCCGGTGACAGGTTTAATTCGGCGCGGTCAAGGGTCACCCCCGTGACGGAAATCGTCTTGTCCTCGAGGGTGTACCGCCAGAGGGTGTTTCCGTACGGGGCGGACGGACCGTTTTTGAAGTAGAGGTTGCCCATCCGGTCCTGAGCGAGAAAATGAGAGTTGCTGTCCCGGAGAATGGTCACTTCTTTGTCCGCCGGATCGATTTTGAAAAACTTTCCTCCTGCGGTGCCGTAGATGTGGCCGTCCAAGCCGATCTCAAGATCCACCCCGCCTGTCAAGTAATGCAAGTTCGGGAACTTTTCCTCGCGGTATATGACCTCTCCGGTTTCCGGGTCGTAGATGAATAGCGTGCCTTGCGCAAACCCCCAGATGTTTCCATCCGGGCCGACGAGGAGGGCTCCGATCGCCGTCTCGCCCGGGACGGGCACGGTTTCGCGGATTTTTTTGCCCGTTGCCACATCCCACACGAACAACTTTGCTTCTTTTTCGACGGGCACCGAGGCGTCGCCCCCGTAGATGCTGGTTCCGGCGTACACCTTCCCGTCCTTATAAGCCAGGGAGATGACGCTTTGATTGGGGACGATATTGCGGTAAACCTGTTTTTCCCCGGTTACCGTGTCGTAGACCGCAAAGGCTCCCCCCAACTGTCCGTAATACGGGGCGGTTCCAATGAACAGCTTGTGGTGCTCTTCCGATCCGGTCATCGCACGCGGTCGGTTTTGGCTTTCGCTTTGCATGGAGAAAAGCAATCTCGGGTTCTGGTTTGCTTTCCAGGGTTTTGCCGGATCGTACTCGTAAATTTTTGCATCCCCGTAAACACCGAAATACATCTTATCCCCAAGCGTGAAGATCGACTCCGATTGGCCGACGCCTCCCGTATACCGCACGAGTTTTCCGGTGTCCGGGGAATATACCCCCACGCCTCCGGAAATGTAGCCGTTGCTGTAAATGTTGCCGTCGGGTCCGGAGGCCACGTTGTAGATGTCGGTCGGCTGCGGCGGCAGCGGAAGTGTCATGACCTTCAAGGCCCGCGTCTGCAGGTTGTACTTGAAGGCTTTGCCTTCGTAATTGCCGATGAACCCGAACAATGTCGGTCCCGGATAGTCGGGATCGTCCAACTGAACGAAATCCCAACCGATGGCGGTCTGCCCGAGTGTGGCGGGATTGTCGCCGATCATGACGGGATTGGTGGTTTTTGTCTCCAGATGGTATTCGTACAAATGGCTGCCGTACGTATAATACGCGACTTTTTCATCGGGAGAAGCGATTGCGCTCGGGGAGTGCGAATACGCGACAAATTCGGCTTCGATGGTTCCGGTGTCGGGATCCATGACGATCATTTGATGACCGGGATCGATTTTTATGAAAAGCTTGCCGCCGATCAGGTTCAAGTCGTAAACGAAGCTGTTTTCGGCGTACTTGTCCGGCAAAATCTCCCGTTTCGCCCCGGTTGCCAGATCATATTTTTGATCAGATGGGCATGGGCTCCGACTCCCGCATACAGCACATCCTTGTCGGGATCGTACGCGACATCGCGAACGTAATTTTCGCCTTCCACCATTTGTCCCAGGTCGCTGAACCCTTTGGCCGGGTCGTATTCAAACAGGTTGCCGCCGGGATAAGTGCCCCCGTATATTTTTCCGTTCTTGCCCGGTACCAGGCCGTAGACGACGGTCGTTCCCGGCACCGGCTGGCCGAGGTCTTCCACCCGGTCCGAGCCGGGAATGTATTTGTACACATGCCCGTTTGGATAGGTTCCGACATAAACGGCTTCGTCACCGACGGCGGTGATCGTCCAAGAGCCGGTCGCACCCGGAAGATCGACCGTTCGGATCACTTTCTCCGATTGAAGATCGACAATCACCAACTTCCCGGGATCTCCGACAACGACCGTGTATCCGACTGGACGTTCGGACGGGTCCTTGCCGAATGCGCCGGTCATGATCGTCAGATTGGCGATCTGTACGCCCAAGTCGGTGAAATGCGGAGTGACCGTCACGTCCAAAGGCGTTTCAGCGATCGTTTTTCCCTTTTCCGTCTTCACTTTATAGATGATCGTGTAGTGTCCGACTTTGGAAAATTTCAGGGTCCAATCGGTTGTTTCACGATGCTTTGCGGGAAGATCAAATCCCGGCTTCATCCATTCACCGGTGTTCAGAAAGGACCTCACCCGGCCCGTTTTGTCTTTCGCGCGGAACAACACGTCGCCCGGACCCGTGGCTTTTTCGAAGGCGATATGCACGTTTTTATAGCCTTTGGCACCTTCCTTGTCCGTTGACAAGGTGATCGGTGCCGTGATGTATTTCCCCGTGCCCACCGATTCCGGAAGTGCGTACTCGAACCGGTACGTGGAGTGCGGATTTCCCTTCGAAGGTTTTCGGACCTGAACTTTCGCCTCCGCCTTCATCCCGCGGTATGCGGCGATGATTTTGCCGTTTCCCTGCTTTACGGCCTTTACCGTCGTCCCGTTGACGGTGACGGCCTTCCCCTTTGCGGTCAAGACCGCATCCGGGACCGGTACGCCGGTGCCGTCCGTTGTCCGTGCGATCACCCGCACGCGACTCGTCTCTCCCGGTTCCAAATGGAGGATGGACGGCACGATGCTAATCGATTGGATCGGCTGGTCCCGCGAGGAAGATGATTCTTCGGCTTCCTTTGTGTGGCCGATCCCCGGCAACAGCCCCCAAGCCGCCAGCATGACGGCAAAAAAGAGATTCATCCCCATTCGTCTCATCGATGTTTCCTCCAGTTTTCGGTGATAAAATCGGAAATATATTTTAATTCATAGTATTTGGATAATTACGGGTCAATAGGTGAAGGATTTTTGGAATCATTTTGGTCGAAAATTTTGGATCGCTTCCGAACAAATCGCGGAGCGGACGGAAATCCATCCTGGATAAAGTGACCGTAGGCAGCCTTGGGGGCGGCTCTCTGTCCATCAATCATCCCCGCCGACTCCGCAAAAGGCGGCGATGTGCGGCGCCTCCGCCTATAAAAGCGGGGTGCGACCGCCGCGCGGCAGGATGGACTGGGATGGAGAAGGAGCGGTATACTAAGCGGGGCGGTCCGGAATCGGATCGCTTGAAAATGATGTTTTGGAGGCGCGTTATGAAACGGGTTTTGATCATCACCACCGGAGGAACGATCGCCATGGGAAGGGACTCGTCCGGGACGGTCCGGGTGCTGGACGAGAATGTGCTGATTCGGCAGCAGTCGGCCTTGGCTTCGGTTGCCCATGTCGATTTTTTCACCTTTTCCAACCTTCCCAGCGTTCATCTCACCCTCGACCATGTCATCCGCCTGCGCCGGCTGATTTTGGACAAGGCGAAGGACTATGACGGGATTGTCGTCACCCACGGAACGGACACCCTGGAGGAGACGGCCTTTTTTCTCGACCTGACCCTGCCGCTGGCCCGACCGGTGATTCTGACGGGGGCGATGCGATCCTCCAACGAACCCGGAAGCGACGGCTTTCTCAACTTGTTGCATTCGGTGCAGGTGGCAGCCGATCCGGAATCGGCCGACAAAGGGGTGCTCGTGGTGATGAACGGAGAGATTCACGGCGCCCGCTTTGTTCAGAAGATGCACACCAGCCACGTGGAGGCGTTTGCTTCTCCCCAATTCGGCCCCTACGGATGGGTGGAACGGACCGGAATCCGCTTTCTGGTGGAGGCGGTGAAGAGAGAGTGCATTCCGGTCCGCCCCGAAGCCCTGACGAACCGCATCCCGATCATCAAGGCGGGGTTTGACACCGACGATTCCTTGATTTTCTGCGCCCTGGATCGGTCCGTCCGGGGTCTGGTGGTGGAGGGGTTGGGAATGGGTCATCTTCCGCCGGCCATGATGCCGGGGATCGTTCGCGCCCTGGAAGAGGGGATTCCCGTCGTGATTACCAGCCGCTCACCGAAGGGAGCGGTGGAGCCGGTTTACGATTTTGAGGGAGGGGGACGGGATCTGGACAGGAGAGGGGCGATTTTCGCCCGGGGTCTTCCGGCTCATAAAGCGCGGATCCAACTGATGGTGGCCCTGGCCGCCGATCCCCGTCCGAAAACCCCGGAGGAGCTGCGGGAGCTGTTCTCCCGTTGATCCCGTCAGCCCCCTCCGCCGCTTCCGTCCGGCTTTTGCCTTCCCCCGGCAAATCGAAAGCGACTTATCCCGTGGCGGCGGAGGAAAAATGACGCATTTGTCGAAAAAGGTAAAGAAGAAACCAATCTCTCCATTGCCGGAAGAAGGGGCATCTTTCCCCTTGTTTCCGTTTTTTTTCGTTATGTTTTCGTCAGACCGTTGCCATTCTTTTTGCTTGTTTTTTCGTTGGAGGAAAGGCGCTTTTCGCGGTGGGGTGGATCAGGGGCGGAAAGGCGGCAATCTACCGGACGATCCCGGCGGGGCCTTTCGGAGAATTCGATGCGTCTCGGTCCGGCGAGTCCCCGGTGGGCGGTTTCCACCGGCGCTTCCGATTTGGACCTGCGCCGTCCGCTCCTGGGCCTTCGCCGAAGGCCCGCGCAGAGTGCGGGAGAGAGTCCGAATGCCCCGGTTGCACCGGGGGTTTCCGCCGGTCCCCCCCTTGCGATGACCCCCTTTCACCGGGGGAGCGGGTTCTGGGTGACGCCTTTCCCCGGAGGCGGGACCCGCGAGTTTGGGGAATATCGGGCGACGGGGGCCGGTGAATCCCGCGCCGTCATTCCGGACCGCTGCGTAAGCGGCGGTCCGCACGCTTAGACCGTTCCGCAGCGGTCGACAGGCCGGGCACCGGGCTTTTGACCCGTCGCTTGGGCGGAAACCCTGCGACGAGGATGATGCGATGTCAAGCTGTACACCCGCTGCCTCATCCGGAGGATTTGACAGAGGCCGCCGCGGTGCCGGACGGCAGGGTGGGGGCTTTCGCTCTGGTTTGAGCGATCCCTTTCCCTGCCGGGGGACGCGAAACGAAAAGGCATTCCGCCGGCGGTGGCGCCGCCTTCCGGGTTTATGTCCGCAGGGAGGCGGCGCAGCCGCAGCTTTGGAGGGCGATGCGCTTTTCCACGACTTTTTATCCCCCGGGAGTTGACTGCCGATGAAAGCCGGCGCTCGGCTTCCTTCGGCGAACGCGGGGGCCGCCGGATTCGGCGCATCGGGCGGGGAGGCTGTGAGGATGCGGCGGCGGGAAGCGTCCGGATCTGGAATGGGGACCGCAGAGGGAGGGCCTCCCCGGCCGGTCGGGGATGGGGTCGCCGCTTCTCCCCCGGCGGGAACATTCATTTTCTTTGAGGAGGGAGCGCGATGGGACGTCTGAAGGGTCGAGTGGCGATGATCACGGGTGCGGGCAGGGGAATCGGTTTTGCGGCGGCACGCCGGTTTGCCCGGGAAGGGGCGCAGGTGTGCCTGACCGATATCGATGAAGAGGGAATCCGCCGCGCGGAGGAGTCCCTGCGGGGCGAGGGACTGGAGGTGTTCGGCCTTCGCGTCGACGTGACGGACCGGGCCCAGGTGGAATCGGCGGTGGAGGAGATCGTCCGGCGCTGCGGCCGGCTCGACATCCTGGTGAACAATGCCGGGGTGATCCGGGACAATCTGCTGTTCAAGATGACCGATGAGGATTGGCAGACGGTGATGGATGTCCACCTGAAGGGCGCCTTTTACTGCAGCCGGGCGGCCCAGAAGGTGATGGTGGAGCAAAAATACGGCCGGATCATCAACATCTCCTCCACCTCGGCCCTCGGAAACCGGGGACAGGCCAACTATTCGGCGGCCAAGGCGGGACTGCAGGGCTTCACCAAGACCCTGGCGATCGAGCTGGGCAAATTCGGGATCACGGTGAACGCCGTCGCCCCGGGGTTTATCGAGACGGAGATGACCCGGGCCACGGCGGAGCGGATCGGGATCAGCTTTGAGCAGTTTGTCGAGGAGGTCAAAAAGCAGATTCCGGTCGGCCGGATCGGCCAACCGGAGGATGTTGCGGCGGCGCTCTTGTTCTTCGCGTCGGAAGAGGCATCCTACGTCAACGGCCAGGTGCTCTACGTGGCCGGCGGTCCGAAAGCCTAAAGGAGGGGGCATCATGTGGCAATCCCTGGTGGGACGTCGCTCCCGGCCGGTCGTCAATTGGGTGGAGAGGGGAGCCGTCCGCAGGTTCGCGGAGGCGATCGGCGATCCGAATCCCCTGTACCTGGATGAGGAAGCCGCCAAAAAAAGCCGGTACGGCCGATTGATCGCGCCCCCCACCTTTCCGCAAACCTTCGACTACGGAACCATCGAAGGGCTCTGCCTTCCCGACAGCGGCCTGATCCACGGCGAACAGCGCTACGATTACGTTCGGCCGCTCTTTGTCGGGGAGGAAATCACCTGTTACCGGGTGTTTCAGGACATGTACGAAAAAAGGGGAAGACGGGGGCGGCTCACCTTTCTGGTGTTTTCCCGGGTGGGCGAAGACAGCGGGGGAAAGACCCTTTTCACGACGAGGGACGTGATCATCGTCACCGAAACGGTCATGAAGGAGTGGAAAGGATGACGACCAAGGCGCCGATTTCCTGGAACGCCGGCGAAGAGCTCCCTTCGATCACCCTTCCGCCGGTGACGCGTCTGGATCTGATCAAATATGCCGGTGCCTCCGGGGATTACAACCCGATCCACACCATCGACGAGGAGGCGGCCCGGGCGGGGCTGCCCGGGGTCATCGCCCACGGCATGTTGACGATGGCGGTGATGGGCCGCCTGTTTTCCCCCTATTTGGAGCACGGATTCATCAAGGGATTTCAGACCCGTTTCACCGGCATGGTGTTTGTCGGCGACGTCCTGACGGTCGGGGGAAAGGTGCTCGGCGCGGAATCGACCGACCAGGGGGATCTCTATTCCTTCGACGTGTTCGCCCGGAATCAGAAGGGGGAGACGGTGGCTTCCGGCCAGGTGGAGTTTCTCGTTTTCCGGGATTGAGGAAAACCTCTCGCCGATGGCGCGTTGCGGAGTCGATGTTCGCCAAAGGTTGAGCCGGAAAAAGGATCACTTGAAAGAAGGAGTGGGGAAGATGGAAACGCGGCCGCCAGTGGATTTGGGGCATCGAAGGGCGATGATTGACGGTTTTGACCTGGGGGTTCCGGGAAGGACGGGGACGTACGTCCTCCGCGAGGAGGCGCTGACGCTGGTGGATACCGGTCCGAGTCCTTCCGTTCCGCGCATTTTGAAGGGATTGGAGGAATTGGGCCTGGATCCCGCCGATGTCCGGTATGTGATCGTCACCCATATCCATCTGGATCATGCCGGAGGGGCGGGGCTTTTGCTCGAGAGCTGTCCCCGGGCCCAGGTGGTGGTTCATCCCCGGGGAGCCCGCCATCTGGCGGATCCGTCGCGGCTCGTCGCGGGGGCGCGGGCCATCTACCAGGACCAGTTTGACGCGCTGTTTGATCCGGTGGTGCCCGTCCCGAAAGACCGGCTGATCGTGAAGGGCGATGGGGATACGCTGAAGATCGGACCGGAGTGTACCCTCACTTTCCTGGATTCGCCGGGCCATGCGGCGCACCATTTCAGCATCTACGATCCGGCAAGCGGAGGCCTGTTCACCGGCGACACGGCGGGCATCCGCTACCACGAGCTGGAGGATTGCGGTTTTGTTCTCCATCTGCCCGTCACGTCGCCCAACCAGTTTGATCCGGAGGCCATGCGCCGCTCGATCGAGCGGTTCCGGAAGATGAAAGCGGAACGCATCTTCTTCGGCCACTTCGGCATGGAAGAGCAGCCGGAGGCCGTCTATGAGGAAGTGCTCGGGTGGCTGGACCGGTTTGTCCGGACCGGGGAGTCGGTATTTGCCGAAGGCGGAGGCCCTTCCGAGATCGAGGAGCGCCTGATGGAACAAGTGCGGGAACACCTGAGGGAACGGAAGGTTCCGGAAGATCACCCCGTGTACCGGCAGCTGAAAATGGACCTCTTCGTTTCCGCCCTGGGAATCGTCGATTATCTGGAAAAAAAGCGGGGATAAGCCGCGGCTCGGAGAGGAGGAACAATTGTTGAGCGCGCTCGATCTGTTCCGCCTGGATGGAAAGACGGCCATCGTCACCGGGGGCGGGCGCGGCCTGGGCAGGCACATGGCGGAGGCCTTGGCGGACGCCGGTGCCCGCGTGGTGATCTGCTCCCGCAAGGTGGAAGCCTGCCGCGAGGTGAAGGAATCGATCGAACAAAAGGGGGGAGAGGCCCTGGCCCTCCCCTGTGACGTCACCCGCCCGGAGGATGTGGTGCGGGTGGTGGCCGCCGCCAAGGAAAACTTCGGCGGAGTGGACATCGTCATCAACAACAGCGGGGCCACCTGGGGCGCGCCGCCGGAGGAGATGCCCCTGGACAAGTTTGAGCGGGTGATGGATGTCAATGTGAAGGGCACCTTCCTCATGTCCCAGGCGGCGGGGAAGGAGATGATCGCCAGCGGCAAGGGCGGCCGGATCATCAACATCGCTTCGGTGGCCGGTCTGCTCGGGGGTCATCCCGATTACATGCAGACCGTCGGTTATAACGCCAGCAAAGGGGCGGTGATCAACATGACCCGGGATCTGGCCGTCCAATGGGCCCGCCACGGGATCAACGTGAATGCCATCGCCCCCGGATGGTTTCCCACGAAGATGTCCCGCGCCGTGCTGGAACGGTTCGGGGAGAAGATTCTCTCCCACATCCCCCTGGGCCGGTTCGGCGGTCCCGATGATCTCAAGGGGGCGGTTCTCTTTCTGGCCTCCCCCGCCGCCGCCTACGTCACCGGGCAGGTGCTGGTGGTGGACGGCGGGATGACGGCCTGGTGACCCGGAAAGGACGACGGCCCGCGTTCATGGTGCATCCAAACAAGAGTTGAAGCTTTGGGAACCGGGAGGTGCGTTTATGGCTGACGTGTGGATTATCGCCGGCGCCCGGACCCCCTTCGGATCCTTCGGGGGCAGTTTTGTGGATGTGAGCGCCGAGGAGCTGGGGGTGGCCGCCGCCAAGGGCGCGCTGGAGAAGGCGGGAGTGGAACCGAAGCAGGTGGACAACGTGGTGATGGGCAATGTGATCCAGACCCACAATGGGGCGCCGTATCTGGCCCGCCATGTGGCGCTCAGGGCGGGGATTCCCATCGAAACCCCCGCCCTGACGGTCAACCGGCTGTGCGGTTCGGGACTGCAGGCGGTGGTGTCCGGCGCCCAGTCGATCCTGCTGGGAGAGTCGGAGATCGGTCTCGTCGGCGGCGCGGAAAATATGAGTCAGGCACCCTACGCCCTGCGGGGCGTCCGGTGGGGGATGCGGATGGGGGACGGGGTCCTGGCGGACACGCTGACTGAAACCCTCACCGACCGTTATTGCGGCCTCGGTATGGGAATCACCGCGGAAAACCTGGCCGAAAAATACGGCATCACCCGGGAGGATCAGGACCGGTTCGCCTTGACCAGCCAAAGGCGGGCGGCGGAGGCGGCGGAGAGCGGCAAGCTGGCGGAAGAGATCGTGCCGGTGATGAAAAAGGGGAAAAAGGGGCCGGTCCGGGTGGATGCCGATGAGCACATCCGACCCCAGACCACTCTGGAAAAGCTGGCGGACTTGAAGCCGGCCTTTAAACCGGACGGCACCGTCACGGCGGGAAATGCCAGCGGGATCAACGACGGGGCGGCCTGTCTGGTGATCGCCTCGGACAGGGCGGTCAATCGGTACGGACTGAAGCCGATGGGAAGAGTGGTCGGATGGGGCGTGGCCGGTGTCGATCCGGCGATCATGGGCATCGGTCCGGTTCCGGCTTCCCGGCTGGCGCTGAAGCGTTCGGACCTTTCCCTCGGCCGAATCGACCTGGTGGAGATCAACGAAGCCTTTGCCGCACAGGTGTTGGCGGTTCAGAAGGAGCTCGATCTGGACATCGACATTCTCAACGTCAACGGCGGCGCCATCGCCCTCGGCCATCCCGTCGGCGCCAGCGGAGCCCGGATCTTGCTCACCCTTCTGTACGAGCTGAAGCGGCGGAACCAAAAGTACGGCTTGGCCTCCCTCTGCATCGGCGGCGGCCAGGGGATCGCCATGGTGGTTGAAGCGGTCTGAGAAGGCTTTTTCCGCCGGGAGATCCCCCTTCCCGTCGCGTCGCGAATGGCGGGCGATGAGGCCTTTTGCGGAAAAAACGGGACCGCCTTTCCGCGCCCGGTGGTTCATTTGTCAGGCCGCGGGCGGGGAAGGGGGTCCCGTCTTCTTTTTTCAGGGGAGAGGCCCGAAGGATGGCAAGGCATACATTTTAAATTTTAAGACAAGCCCTTCTCGTCGAAGGATTCGTCGTCCGGATCTTCCTTTCCGACGAGAAAATATGAAATGACAGCCAATGCGATGATTGCCAAGGGTACGCCGATCAGGACGAGAAGGTTTCCTTCTGTCAAAATTCCACTCCTTTCTGGGAAAGTTTCTTAAAATCGGATGGATGAATGGGAAAAGTGCGATAAAAAAGTCGGAATCGGTCGGATTCCGCCCGGGGGACATGGAAGGGGTGCCAATGAAGTGTCATAAATCGACTTCTCCACGGCACAGGAAAAATCCTTCTTCCAAATGTCATAATACAATGGGTGATTATGTTGCGATTGGGTACGAAATCCGGCGTGAAGTTACAAACAATGTTGAATGTTTTATAAATTGGTCATATCTTTTTTATTGGGGGGTGAAGCGGCGCCGGAAAAAGGGGGACTTTCGGGCGATCTCCGGAAAAACGCTTTTCACGGCGGAAGGCAAATCGAAATTCGATCGGGGGGATGCTGATGAATTTCCGCACCTATGGCGAATTTTGGCCCTTTTATCTGTCGCAGCACAGCAAACCGTCGACGCGCGCCTGGCATTTCGCCGGCACGGCTTGCGTGCTTCTCTGTCTGGTGTTGGCGGTCGCCTCGATGAACGGCTGGTTTCTCCTGGCGGCTCCGGTTTTGGGATACGGTTTGGCCTGGTTCAGCCATTTTTTCATCGAAGGGAACAAGCCGGCCACCTTCGGCCATCCCCTATGGTCGCTTCGGGCCGATTTTCACATGTTTTGGCTGATGTTGACGGGAAAGCTGGAGAAGGAATTGCGCCGCCTCCGGGAAAGGGAAGCGAAATGACCGCCGCGGGGAAGCGCTTCCGGGTTTTTCAAATCGCTTTTTGAAACCATGAAATTTTGAACTTCGTTTCCAACAATAAAAGGGATCTTTTTCGGGGCTTGACGCCCTTTTTTGTTTGTGGGAGAGGAGATCGATGCGAGGAAAGATCGAAGAAGGGGACTTCATCAAAGGTGTCGCCATCTTCGGGGTGATTTTGATTCACGTGACCGCGTACAGCCTGCGCACCACCCAACCGCTGACGGAAGGCGGTCTGTTTTTTGCGATGAATCAGCTGGGGCGGTTCTGCGTTCCCGTTTTTTTCATGCTGTCCGGTTTGTTGCTCTTTTACCGGTATTTTGGGGAAAAATCCTTTCCGGCCAGGCGTTTTTATCGCCGTCGGATGTTGTACATCCTCGTGCCGTATTTGGTGTGGTCCCTCTTTTACTGGATTTACGGGAGGCTGGCCCACCCGGATACCGGTCCGGGCACGGTGGGCGAGGCCTTTTTGGCCCTGTTTACGGGAGAGGCGTATTACCACCTCTATTTTATCGTGGTGATGGTCCAGTTTTATCTCCTTCTGCCGCTGTTGATCCGGGCCTTTCGCCGGTTTGGGGGACTTACGGTCGTTTCCTTCTCCTTTTTGATCAGCCTGGCGGCCATCAGCACCACCTGGCGGGAGATGAAGGCCCAACTGCCGTGGGTGCTGCCCTACTCGGAAAACACGATCCGGTTTTTTCCCGTCTGGTTCTTTTACTTTTGCCTGGGAGGATGGATGGGGGTTCACATTGGGTCCCTCCGGAGATGGATTCAAAGGGTTCCCTTGGCGGCTGTGCTGATCTTTTTCTGCGCGACGGGCCTGCTCGTGCTGTTGGATGCTTTTTTCCGAAAACAGACGGGTTTTTTCCAGGTTTCCGTGATCGCCTATTCCGTCGCCTCTCTGCTTTTGTGGTTTCATTTGGCCCAATGGCGGCCCAATTCCTGGATCGCACGGCTCGGCCGCCATTCCTTCGGCCTCTATTTGATCCATCCCTTTGTCCTCAATCTGCTCAGCAAGTTTGCGCCCGGTTTCTTTTCACCGGCCTCCTGGGCGGAATTCGCCTTTATGCTTGTCTGCGTGATCGGACTTTCCTTCGGGACGTCGGTTCTGCTCCGCCGGCTTCCATACAGCCACCTGTTGACGGGGAGGTGAAGGGGAAGGATAATGGCCTTGAGGGATTTTTTGTCACCCCGCAGATACAACAAGCCGCCGAGTAGAGCAAATATTCTACGAATTAGTAGTGTTTCGGGTTTTAAAAAGATATCTTCCGGATGAGGGATGGTGCGGGGGAAGCGGCTTTTTTGCCTTTAGGCTTCATCGTCTCCCGAAATGATGCGAGAACCCCAAAGGAAGGGAACCATCTTGTCGACGATCGAAATCTCGCGGCTGAAAAAGACGTTCTTTGGTGACGGGGTGGAAGTGCACGCCCTTCGCGGGATCGATGCGACCTTTCCCTCCGGGCAGTTTGTGGCGATTGTCGGTCCGTCCGGCTCCGGCAAATCCACTCTGTTGAGTCTGATCGGCACCCTGGACCGGCCAACCGACGGGATCATCCGGTTCGACGGTGTGAATCTTACCGATTTGAAGGGGAAGAAGCTGGCGGATTTTCGTTTTCAGCGGATCGGCTTTGTTTTTCAACAATTTTACCTGCTTCCGGCTCTGACCGCTTTGGAAAACGTGATGGTCCCCCTGCTTGGAAGACGGGTTTCCTTCAACAAAAAGGAACGGGCGGAACGCCTCCTCAAAGAAGTGGGTTTGGCCGACAAGCGAAATGCGCTTCCTTCCCAGCTGTCCGGCGGAGAGCAGCAACGGGTGGCGATCGCCCGGGCGCTGGTCAACGAACCGGATTGGATCCTGGCGGATGAACCGACGGGAAACCTGGATTCGGAAAACAGCGAGAGGATTGTGCAGTTGCTCCGGAAATTGAACGTGCGAAAAGGGTGCGGCATCCTGATGGTCACCCATGATCGGCAACTGGCCGAGCAGGCGGACCGGCGATTGGAACTGCGGGACGGCCGGATTCTGTATGATTCGGCCGAAGGGCGGGACGTCGAATGATTCGGTTTATCTGGCGCAATCTTTGGCGGCGCAAGGAACGGATCATCCTGACGCTGGTCGGCGTGTTGACCGTCAGTTCGGGACTCGGTTATCTGTTCGGTCTGTCGGAAAGCAATACCGGGACCGTGGTTGACCTGCTCCAGAAGCGCTGGAAGGCTTCCTACCACATCGTGGTGCGCCCTCCGGGCACCCGCGGCGTGACGGAACGCAAACATCTGCTGGAGCCCAATTATTTGAGCGGCATCGGCGGAGGAATCAGTCTTGATCAGTACAAGACCATCAAGGGGATTGACGGTGTTGAAACGGCCGCGCCGGTGGCGATGATCGGTTATGTACCCTTCCAAAGGTATGTTGAAGGTCATCGCATTGAAAAGGAAGGGATCTATCGCGTTACGAAAACGAAAGCGGTCGATCACGGGATCCGGGTCGAAAAGGAAAAGTGGCACGACTACATCGTTCAGGGGCCTTGGTATTCCCCCCTCGATTTCCGTGAGACGGAACGTGTTTACGGCGTGAGCCTTATAAAAGATTATCCTGAAAAACTCATGATTAGTCATTCCGTTCTCTTGGCCGGCATCGATCCGGTTCAGGAAGCCCGGCTGGTCGGCTTGGATCGGGCGGTTGTCAGCCAAGGGAAAAGCCGGTATTTCGACAAGGACAAAGTGAGTATTACAAATGGGGAAATCTTGGGGAAGACCTATCAACGCGTGGAAATTCCCGTACTGATCAGCAATCAATCGTCTTCCGCCGTGACCTACACCTGGACGATTGAACGGCTGGATTTGCCCTTTGCGGATGAGAAAACCGCCGTGGAAACCATGGAAAATGTGAAGCGAAGAGGTGGGAAATCCTATTTGGATACGTTGGATGCGGAAGGGAATCCGGCGGTGGTTTCCTACGGTGGCAGGGAGCTTTTTCGGCAAATGGCCGTTGATCTGACGGGAATTGATCCGCTAACGGGAAAACCGGCCGCGTCGGAGGGGGAACGTGTCAGTTTAACCCTGCTGGACCAACCGATCTCCAAACCGTCACCGCTCACCTACCGCGAGGCAAAAAGCCCTTTTCCAGACCGGTGGCCCCTGGCCTATGAAGTGAAGCCGGTTCCGGCGGAGAAGGGGAAGGAAGTGGTCGGATTCCCTCTACAGAGCGGTTCTTTCCGCCCTTTTGACTATTTTACCGCGACCCTCCATTTCAATTATGTCGGCTTTTTTGACCCCTCCAAACTGAACATCGCCAAGGATCCGCTGACGGAACTGCCGATGGAGACCTATCGCCCTCCTTCGGCGAAGTGGGTGCTGGACTCCGAGAACCGGCCCGTCAACCCGCCGAAGCAACTAAAACCGACGGATAACCCCCTTGGGTTGCTGACCCAACCGCCGACGATGCTGACCACCCTGGAAGCGGCGCAGGCATTGGTCGGCGACCGACCCATTTCGGCCATCCGGGTGAAGGTTTCCGGAGTGGAGCGATTGGATGAGAAGAGTCAGGCGCGGTTGGAGAAAATCGCGGCGGAGATTGAAAAGAAGACGGGCCTTATCACCGATATCACCCTCGGATCCTCCCCGCAGCCGATCCTCCTTCACGTGCCTGCGGTCGGGGATCTGCCGGAACTGGGATGGATCGAACAGCCGTGGGTCCGGATCGGTTCGGCGATCACCCTCTTCCGGGAGACGAAACTGGGGTATTCGGGGATTGTCGCCGGGGTGATCGCGGTGGCCGCGGTTTACGTGCTGGCGATGAACGGCATGTTTTTTTTGGCTCGCAGAAAGGAAGTGGCGATTCTCCTGGCCGTCGGCTGGCGTCCCTCCCAAGTGACGCGCATGGTTCTGCTGGAAGCGGGCCTGTGGGGACTGCTGGCGGCGATCGTTTCCATGGCGATGTTGACCTTCGCCCATGCCCAACAGGGAACGGCCGTCCCTCTCGATCGGTTGGCGGCGGCGGGATGTTTGGCCATGGGGCTTTACCTGGTCGGAGGGTTTGTTACCGCCGTGATGGCCGCCCGCGTTTCCCCCTATGAAACGATGCGGACGGGAGAGAGCGATCCGGTCATTCGGCGATGGATTGCCGTATCCAATCGGTGGACACTGGCATGGAGTTATTTTGCGGGAAAGTGGCGGCGAAACCTTCTTTCCGTCCTGACGATCGCCATTCCGTCGGCGCTGTTCAACTTTTTCGTGTTTGTCACAATCCGGCTGAAGGGCGTCTTTTACACTACGTGGCTCGGACAATATGTATCGATGCAGGTGGGGCCGGCCCATTATGCCGCCGTCGGGATCGCCTGGATGATCGCCGTGCTGACCACGACGGAAGTCCTGTGGCAAAATGTCGCAGAACGAAAACCGGAGATCGCCCTGCTTCGATCCCTGGGATGGCGGGACGGATCCATTCGCTTCCTGATGCTTTCGGAGGGAATACTCTGCGGACTGATGGCGGGAATCGTCGGGGGTGCCGTCTCTCTCTTCTGGATCAATGGGATTTATGGAACCGTGCCGTGGAAAGATCTTGCCGCATTATCGGCCTCCGGACTGATTCCCGCCGTGGTCGGTCTTATGGGAGCGGTAATTCCCTCGGAAATGGCGGTCCGCATCTCTCCGCTTCGGGAATTGAACGGAGCCTTCGTTACAGAAGAAAAAGCGGAACGTTATCTGGGAATGGCCGTCGCATTGGTCGCCCTGGGATGTCTCATCGGGATGATGGGGGTTTTGATCCTGCGGTGGTGATCACGGCGGGACAGGGTGCCGCGTGTGGGCGGCACCCTTCTCATTGATCACTGCTTCGTGCCGCAGGGCGTACGCAACCCCTCAGCTTTTTCCCGTCAATTCCCCAACCCTGCCCATCAACCGGACTTGGGCCCGCTCCAGTCGGTTCAGCGTATCCTTTAACCACCTTTGTTCCCGGATTAGCCGTTGGCGCCTTTCCCCGAGCATCCGTCGGGTTTCTTCGGGGTTGGGTCCGCCCCGGCATTTCCGCACCCGGATGAAATGAAGGGGATCCGAAAGGCGGGCCAGCTCTTCATCGGTGAAGCGCAGATCGACGCCCGCCGCCTCCAAGGCTTTCTGCCGGACCTCCTCCGGCGTCAGCTCGTGAAGCTCCCGGTTTTCCCGCCAGGCGCTCCGGGCAATCCGGGCGGCGATGCGGTGGGCGGTCCGGAGGGGGAGGCCCTTTTCCCGCACCATGGTGTCCGCCCACTCCGTGATGGTGATGGCTCCTTCCCGGGCCCGCCGCCCGAGGAGTTCCCGGTTGACCTCCAGGGTGCGAATCACCGCCGTCATGAGCTCAAGCACGCGCCGGCTCTTGTCGATGGCCCGGTGCAGATGGGGCTGGAGGTCGTCCTCCGTGTCGACGACGTCACCGAAGGGGGTGTTGTGGATCATCGTCAGGACCGCCAGGGCGTCGGCGGCGGCGCTGCTTGACAGGGAGCGGGAATGTTCCACGGAGACGGGATTCCGCTTTTGCGGCATGATGCTGCTGATCTGCACATAGGGATCGGCGACCCGGACCGCCTGGAATTCCCGCGTGCAGAAGAGGAGGAGATCCTGAATCCAGCGCCCGAGATTGGTCATCATAAGGGCCACGGCGGTGGCGGTTTCCCCCAGGTAATCGGCTCCGGCGACCGCGTCGTAGGAGTTTTCCACCAGATCGTCAAATCCCAGCGCTTCCTTCACCGCATCCCGGCAGATGTCGAAGCCGGTGGTGGTGATGGCCGCCGAACCGAGGGGGCTCCGGTTGACCTGGTGGAAAGCGTTTTTGAGACGCGCCGTGTCCCGGGCCAATCCATCCTGCACCGCCAGGAGATAATGACCCAACGTGGTGGGTTGGGCCGGTTGGGTGTGGGTGTAGGCGGGCATCACCGTCTCCAGGTGCTGCCCGACGGTTTCGAGGAGCGCCTCCCGCAGGGACAGGGTTTTTTCGATCAGGGAGAGGATCCGTTCCCGGAGGGCGATGCGGTACATGGCCACGCCCATGTCGTTCCGGCTGCGGGCGATGTGCATGTTCCCCGCCAGTTCTTCCCCGATCCGTTCGGCGATTTTGGCCTCGATCAGGAAAAACAGATCCTCATAGCGGGGGTCGTACTGCAGCTTGCGCGGATCGGTGCGGGCCACCTCCTCCACCGCCCGGAGGATGCGGGCGGCCTCCGATCTTTTCAGAATCCGCCGGTCGTACAGCATGAGCACATGGGCGCGGTGCACCTGGATCATGGCGTGAAACAGGGTGTCCCGCTGGTCGTTGAACAGCGGTTTGAGCAAACATTCCACGTAGGTTTTCCCGGGAAAGGCGGTGCCCTCCGACCGGAGCCACTCCTCCCGGTTTTGCCTTTCGCGCTCCATCGGCATCCTCCTTTCTGCGAACGATGGAAAGGGCCGGAGGGGATGTCCCTCCGGCGGGGACCTCTTCACCTACAGGGTTTGGTGGGCCTTCACTCCCAGGAACCGCTGGGAGATGAACATCACGATGCCGATCAGGGCGATTTGGTAGACGGCGTAGGCCGCGGCCTGCCCCAGGTTGAACATCCGGAGCTGGTTCATGATTTCGATGGAGATCGGCCGGTTGTCGATGGTGTAAAGGAGCACGGAGGAGACAAACTCTCCGACCGCCGTCACGAAGGCGAGCAGGGTTCCCGCCAGGGCCCCGGGCAGGATCAGGGGGAGGACCACCCGGCGGAAGGCGGTGAACCACCCGGCTCCCAGGTTGCGGGCCGCCTCCTCCAGGCTGTCGTCCAGTTGTTCCAGGGCGGCGTTGGTGGATCGCACCACCAACGGAATGTCGCGGACGAAGTAGGTCAGCGGGAGAATCCAGTAGGTTCCCACCAGAACGTTTCCAAAGGTGAAGGGAGTCGGCTGATTGAAGGCCAGGATCATGTTCATGGCCACCACCGTGGCGGGCAGGGCCCAGGGAAGCATGACCAGGATGTCGAGCAGATTTTTTCCGGCGAATTTTCGCTTGACCAGGACGTAGGAGGCGAGAATTCCGAAGAGAAAATTGCCCGCGGTGGCCAAAGCGGCCATGTTCAGACTGTTTTTCACCGGCTCCCAGATGTTCGGGTCCTCCATCAGCAGCCGGTAGTTCTCCAGGCTGAACCGGGTCGGGTAGGTCTGCCAGGTCCAGGCCCCCTCGGGAACGAAGGAGAGGACGATCAGCGTCACATGGGGAAGGAGCAGGATGATCACCCCGAGGATCCCCAGCCCGACGAGGGGCCATTTGATCCACGGGTTTTGCACCTCCCGCCGGTGGGCGCTCACCCCCTTCCCCGCGATGCCGTAGTCCCTTCGTCCCTGGTACCAGCGCATCAGGAGGAGGAAGGAGATGGAAAAGACGGACAGAATCACCGACTGGGTGGCGGCCATTTCCAGATCCCCGTTCAGCTTGGAGATGTAGATCTGCAGGCTGAGCACCCGAAAGCCTCCGGCGAGGAGGAAGGGAGCGCTGAAAGAGGCCATCGAGGTCATGAACACGAGCAGCGAGGCCGCCACCAACGCCGGCGTCAGAAGGGGGAGGGTGACGCGGCGAAAGACCGTCCACCGCCCGGCCCCCAGGTTGGTCGCCGCCTCTTCCAGCGCCGGATCGATCCGGTGGATGGCCGCGGATACGGTCATGTAAAAGTAGACGTACATCGTGTAGGTGTGCACCAGCAGGATGCCCGAGACGCCCCCCAGCCGGAAGGGAGGTTCATCCAGGCCCAGCAGGGATTGCAGCGTGCGGGTGATGAGCCCCGATTCCCCGTAAAGAAACAGGAAGGACATCACCCCGACCAGGGGCGGGAGGACGATGGGCAACACGGCCGCGGCGGCGAAGAAGGATCTCCCGGGAAAGTCGTACCGGTTGAAGATGAAGGCCAGCGGCACGCCCACCAATCCGCTCAGAAGCACACTCAGCACCGAGATGTACAGGCTGTTCCACAAGGCCTCCAGGTTGGTCAGCGTCTCCGGACTGAAAAACTGGCGGTAGTGCTCCAGGGAAAACCGCCCCTCCGCGGTCAGGCTTTCCGCCAGCGTGCGGAAGCTGGGGTAAAGGACATAGGCGAAAAGGACGGCCAGGATCGGAATCAGGAGAAGGACGGTGAAAGCTTTTTCCGACCGCAGGGATTTCAGCAGGCGGTCAGCCATCCGCTTCACCTCCGGGCGCCGGGGGCACCAGGCGGATTTGTTCCTTCGGCAGATCGAACCACAGCGTCTCCCCCTTGCGGATCCGCTCCATCCCCCGGCGAAGGTTGAGGAAGAGCGCCCGCAGGGTGATGCCCCCCTCCAGCTCGGCGGTGCATTGCAGGGTGGATCCGGTGAATTGGACCAGGGTGACCGTTCCCTTGATCGCATTGGGAGCGGATTCGTCGGTCAAGCGAATCCCCTCCGGCCGGATGGAGGCGAAGAGCGGTTTCCCTTCGGGATCGTCCGGGAGGGAAGCGACGTTTTCCGGGCGGTTGTCGACGGTGAGAACCCAGTCTCCGCAGGAGACGGTCACCGTCTCCGGAGTGACGCTCCGCACCGTGCAGGGAAGCAGGTTGGTTTCCCCGACAAAGGCGGCCACGAAGGAATTGGTCGGCGTGTTGTAGACTTCCATCGGCGTGCCCACCTGCTGGCACACTCCCTGGTTGAAGACGGCAATCCGGTCGCTCATCGACAGGGCTTCGGTTTGATCGTGGGTGACGTACACCGTGGTGATGCCCAGGGACCGCTGCAGGTTGATGATTTCCGCGCGCATCTCGTCCCGCAGGCGCGCGTCCAGATTGCTCAGGGGCTCGTCCAGAAGGAGAATCCGCGGCCGGATGACCAAGGCGCGCGCCAGGGCGACCCGTTGCTGTTGTCCGCCGCTCAGCTGGCTGATCCGCCGTTCTCCGTAGCCCGCCAGCCTCACCTGGGCCAGGGCCTCCTCGACGCGCCGCTTGATCTCCTCCCGGGGACGCTTGCGTACCTGCAGTCCGAAGGCGACGTTTTCCATCACGGTCATATGGGGGAAAAGGGCATAGTTTTGAAAAACCATGCCCGTGTCCCGCCGGTGCGGGGGAAGGTGCGTGACATCGTTTGTGTCGAAGAGGATCCGGCCCTCCGACGGTTGGTAAAACCCGGCGATCATCCGGAGGATGGTGGTTTTTCCGCAGCCGCTGGGACCGAGCAGGGTGAAGAATTCCCCCTCGCGGATCGACAGGTTCAGCCGCTTGACGGCCGTCACGTCACCGAACCGCTTGACCACTTGCTTTAATTCCACTCGACTCAACACGGATCACTCCAACTGTTTGGAATGCGGCTTTGGTGTTTTTGCGGAACTCATTTAACGGCGTGCGGGATGCGTCAGCGGTTCCGGCATGTTCGGCTCCGCCGCCTCATTCCTTGGTTTCCTTCGCCCGGTTTTTGATGTTTTCATCCCAGTATTTCATCCATTCGTCGGACTTTTCTTCGAGCAATTTCCAGTCGATCTCCATGGTCTTGATTTCGGTCTTGGCAATCCAGTCGGGGAGATCGGTGACGTCGGTCCGCGTCGGGATCCGGTAATACTTTTCGGCCAGCAGCTTCATCGCCTCCGGCGTGTTGACAAACTCATAGAAGGCCCGGGCCGCCTCCGGATGCTTGCTCCCTTTGACCAGGGCGATGCCCTCGGTCAGCACGGGGGTTCCGCTTTCCGGGATGACGAAATCAAAGGGATAGCCCTTGGTTTCCTTCAGCATGACCGTGTCCGGCATGTTCCAGACGGTGAGCAGTCCTTCCCCTTTCGCCACCTTGCTGTACATGATCTCCGGATTGGCCGTGTACTCCTTGGTGTTGGCGTCCAGTTTCCTCAGCCACTCATATCCCTCTTTCGGATCCCGGGTGTCCTTGTAGGTGCGGTAGATCATCGCCGAGTAGATCGTCCGCATCGTGCCGGAGGCGAGGGGGTAGCGGATGATGATCTTGTCCTTCCATTTGGGATCGAGCAGGTCGTCCCAATCCTTGGGGGCTTCCTCTTTGGAGAGGAGCTTGCTGTTGTACATGATCACCTCCGGAGTCTGGCTGGTGCCGGTCCAGGAGAAATCCTCCGCCCGGAACTCCTCGGGAAGGGAATCCTTGTAGCTGGGCTCATAGGGCTCCAGCAGTCCCTCGGCCCGCGCCTGTTCAAACATCACCGACGGGGCGCCCCACCAGACGTCCGCCTGGGGGTTGGCCTTTTCCGAACGGATCCGGTCCAGGATCTCCTGGGAGCCGATATCCAGCCACTGGACGTCGACGCCCGGATGCTCTTTTTCGAATTGCTTTTCAAATTCGCTCAGGATGTCCTTGCCGTGGGGGGAGTAGACGACCACCTTTTCCTCCAGGCCCTCATCGGAGGCGGACTTTTCCTCGCCCGCCAGGCAGCCGGACAGCGTCGAACCGGCGAGGACCAGGATCAGACCCAGCAACCATCCTTTGTGCATGCGCATGGATGATGCCCTCCTTTTGGTTTTGATCCGAGTCAAAGGACGCCGCCGATCGGGTCGCTGCATTCCTTGAGAACCAGGGCGGCCCCGCCGATCACGCCGGCGTCGCTTCCGAGCTGGGCCCGGCGAATTTCCGGCTGAGTCGGCGAGAGGCGCTTGACCGCCTCCCGGATCTTCGGCAGCACCAAATCGGCGGAACCCATCAATCCGCCGCCCAGGATGACCACCTCCGGATCAAACAGGACGACGGCGTTGATGATGCCCGCCGCCAGATGGCGGATCGATTGGGAGACGACCGACTTCGCCAGCGGATCTCCCTTTCGGGCCGCATCGAACACCTCCTTGGCCGTCAGGCGGCCGTTATCCCTGCGAAGGGGGGAGGACGGACCGGCTTTCTCCATTTGTCCGAGGACCTGGCGGACGATGCCGGGGCCTCCCGCCTTGCTCTCCAGAAAGCCGAATCCGTCAAAGACGGGATCGGTCCATCGGTCGACGGCGTCGGCGTCCGTCACCATCGATCCGATTTCGCCGGCGGCCCATCCGGACCCCCGGTACAGGGTTCCGTTCAGGATCAGACCGCATCCGATCCCGGTGCCGACGGTGATCATGATCACGTTTCGCTTGTCCTTACCCGCTCCTTTCCAACACTCTCCCAGAGCCGCCACATTGACGTCGTTGTCGACGTAGACCGGAAGGCGGAGTCGCTCTTCCAGCAACCGTTTCAAGGGAACATCCGTCCAGCCCAGGGCCGGGGCGGACAACACCACCCCGTCGGAGGCGCGGGTGATGCCCGGCGCCCCGATCCCCAGGCCGATGATGCGGACGCCCGGATCCACTTGCGAAAGAAAGCGGTCCAACTGCTCGCCGAGGGTGTCCAGCATGGAGGTGCGGGAGCTGGGAAATGTCCGCTTTTGTTTGATCTGACCGGCCAGGTTGCAGAGGGCGATCGTGGTCCCGTATCCCCCGATGTCCACGCCCACCGCCCAAGCCGCATCATCGTTGATGGAGAGGGTGATCGGCTTCCGTCCCCCCTTGGCTCCGGAAACCCCTTGTCCCACTTCCCGGATCCATCCTTCCCGGAGGAGTTCCTCGGTCAGCTGGGAGACCGTGGTGCGGCTGATCGCCGTTTCCTCGGCGATTTCCGCGCGGGAAACCGGCTGCCTGCGGCGGATGGTTTGAAGGATCAGCCGTTTGTTCATCTGCTTCAATATCTGCGGCTGATGGGGAGAGGTCTTTTCGTTTCGACGGCGCATGACTTCATCCTCACTATCGTGGTTGGTTTGTAAGCTTTTCGAATAAACGAGAAAAACAAAAAAACAAGGGATCTTTCAATTTTCAATATACACCAGTGACAAAAAAATTGGAATACTGAATTTTATTTGTCTGATGGAGGGATTGTCGGTGCCCGAACCGGCCGTTCGGAGCCTTTGAATGGAGGAGTCGCGGCAAGGCGATGACAGAGTGGGTTGGAAGCATCCAAGGCGACGTCTCGGTCTGCCTCGGCGGGAGGAGGGGGTTTTTCAAGTTTCGGAGATTGCGATGCCGAGGGGAGAAGGGTGGGGGATCAACGGCTGAAGCCGCCTGATCCGTCGAGGGGCCGGACATCCGGCCCTTTCGCGGTCAGGCGGCTTCACCGGCCGCCGGCGGGCGCCTCAGATTTACACCATCACCCGTTTCAGTTGCGACAGGAAGCGGGAACGGACCATCACAAAGTAGATGGTGTAAAGGATCAGATACGCCCCGATCGCCGCAAATCCGACCATGATCATGTTGGTCGGGAAATAGAACAGCGATGCGAGTCCCCAAAGCCCCACCAGCGTCTGAAGTGCCGCAAAGATCAAGGGGATGTAAAAGAGGAGGGCGATTTGGATGGTTGCGCTCCTTTTCATCTCCTTTTCGCTCAAACCGATTTTCGACAGGCTGTGGTAATGGCGCTGATCCTGCTGCAAGTCATTAAACAGTTTGAAATAGAGGAAGCTGGCGGTGAACACGGAGAAGATGGCCGCGATGAACAGACCCACGAAGATCATGATGCGGGTTGCCTGTTTCAGATTCACAAAGTTGCCGGCGCGGGACACGACGACGCCATCCGCCTTTCCTTCCCGGAGCCGATCCTTGTTCATTTTGTCCAACTTCGTTCCCAACCGGACTTCGGGCGAGTCCGTCGCGGGAACGGAGCGGTTGGACCATTCCGGAACGAGATACCCGTAATACTGCTCCGTTTGGATCGGCGGCAATTTCCGCATGACCCGCCTGAAATCCGCGTCGCTTACCACCGCCACATGTTGGCTGCCAAAGAGCGTTTTCGTCCATTCCTCTTTCTTGGTGAAGGCGATGCCGTCCGGTTCCTTCAGGGTCAACGCGGTGAGGTCCGGCAATTGGTGCTTCGCCAGCGTTGAATGGATCAACAAAGCCTCCCCCGGTTGCAAGGGCACCTGAGGCAATGCAAGGGATTTCGGCAATCGCTGCGGAAGGGAGCGGGATGGGCCGGTCTTTTCCTTATCCGGGGGATGAAGAGGCCTCAGGCGGATCCGCCTTTTCCTTTTTTTCGCGTTTTCGGACGCCGGATGAGGCCATCGCCTCCCTGGGCGTGCCCTCCGTCGGCGAATGGATTCCGGGGTTTTGGAACGGACCGGGAACAAGGGCAGGAAAGCCGAAAAAATAACCGCTCTCCAAAAAATTGAAGGAAGGGTCGGGCGCGGGAAAATCAATGAATCTCTTGCCGGGAGGGGGAGGACCTCATCGCGTCTGGAATTTTTTCGAAATTTTGTATAAAATTAAAGGTGGAGGACATGGGGGATCGATGTCCGAATCTCACCGTTCGGGGGTTGTGAAATGAGAAGGAACGGCAAGGCGATGTTGGCGCTGCTGTTGGCGGTTGTTTTGTCCTTTTCCCTGGGGCTATCTCCCCTGGGGGCCGAGGCCGGGGAGAAGGAGGATCCGGCCCTGTGGCAGGCGGTTCGTCCCCTGTCCACGATTGTCAGTTTTATGAATACGGGGGCGCATCCCGATGACGAGCGAAGCGCCCTGCTGGCCTGGCTGTCCCTCGGCCAGGGGGTTCGCACCTCCAGCGTGATCGCCAATCGGGGGGAGGGAGGGCAAAACGAGATCGGCGACGAGCTGGGGAACGGACTGGGCATTATCCGCAGCCGCGAGTTGCAGGAAGCATCCAGGGTGACGGATGTGGATCTCTTCCTCCTCAGCCGGACGCTGGACGACCCCATCTATGATTTCGGTTTTTCCAAGTCTCCGGAGGAGACGCTGGAGAAGTGGGGAGAGGAAGTGGTGTATGAACGGCTGATCCGCTTGATCCGGCAGGAGCGGCCGGATATCCTGATGCCCTCCTTCCGGGATGTGCCGTCACAGCACGGACACCACCGGGCGGTGGCGCAGCTGACCCTCCGCGCCTTCGCCGATGCCGCCAATCCCAAGGTGTTTCCGCAGCATATGAAGGAGGGCCTCTCCCCCTGGCAGGTGAAAAAATTGTACCTCCCGGGGGAAGAAGGGAAGGAAACGCTTCGATTCAACATCGGCACGGTGGACCCGGTGTACGGAAAGACCTATCCCCAGCTGGGAGAAGAGTCCCGCAAGCTGCACAAAAGCCAGGGGATGGGGCGCGACCTGCCGGTGGAGGATTACTTCGTGTCGCTGGAACTGGTGAAGTCGGCGGTCGGGGAGATCAAGCGGGAGCAATCCCTTTTTGACGGATTGCCGGTGACCCTGTCCGACTGGGCCGCCGATCTGCCCCAGGGCGCGCTGAAGAAGCGGCTCGTCCGGTTGCAGAGCCGGTTGGACGGGGTGATCGGCGCATATCCGGATCGCCGCGAAGTGACGAAAAGGGTGCAGCAGGCGCTGACGGAAACCCGGCAAGTGATCCGTCTGGCCGAGAAAAGCCCTTTGCCGGATTCGGCGAAAGAGGATCTGCTGTTTCGTCTCCGGGTGAAGGAGCGGCAGCTGCAGAAAGCGAGCGCCGTCGCCTCCCGGGTCGACGCGGCGGTGAAGGCAACCCCTTCGGTGTTGACGCGGGGGTCCACCGGGAAGGTTGTCGTGACGGTGACCAACGGGGGCGAAGATGCCTTGACGCATCTGAAGGTCGACCTGAAGGTTCCCGGTGCTTGGCGGGCGAAGCGCGCCTCCCTTCCGCGGACGATCCGGCCGGGAGAAAGCCGGAACATCGCCTTTGAGGTGAAAGTGCCGGAGAACGCTTCCTTCTTCGATCCCTACGCGCCCCCCGTCGTGCAGGCGGAGGTTTCCTACAAGCTTCGGGGGGAAACCGTGACCCGCACCGCCGTTCCTCGGCCGACGGAGCAGACCGTCGCCGTCCTTCCCGATTGGGGGATGCGCTTGATGCCGGAGGCGATGGTTCTGAACACGAAAAAGCCGGGAGAGCGGCTCACCGTGACGATGGAGGTGACCAATTACCGGAGCGGTCCCTCCTCCGGAAAGATCCGACCGCGTCTTCCCGAGGGATGGCGGGCGGAACCGGCGGCTGAGCAGCTGGCGTTTTCCGCCCGGGGAGAAACGAAGCGCGTCACCTTCACGCTGGAGCCCGGCTCGGCCGTCCGGCCGGGAGCTTACACCATCCCCGTGGAAGCGGTGGTGGACGGGCGTTCCCAGTCGTTGCAGGTGCAGCCGATCCACTATGATCACATCGGGACGAGCTATTGGCTGAGGCCGGCGGAGCTCCGCGTCCAGGCCTTCCCCCTCGAACTGGTTCCGGGGCTGAAGGTGGGTTATGTGGACAGCGGCTTCGATCAGGTGGGCGATTGCCTGCGCCAGGTGGGTGTCGATGTTACCTTCCTGGAGGAGGAGGACCTGGCATCCGGCGATCTCGCGCAATATGACGCCATCGTGGTCGGAATCCGCGCCTATCTTTCCCGCCCCGATCTGCTGGAGCACAACGACCGGCTGCTGGAATACGTCAAGGAAGGCGGCCACGTGGTGATGCAGTACCACAAACCCGAGGACAACTGGCGTCCCGAACTGGCTCCCTACCTCCTCCAACCGGGCAGTCCCTCCATCGAATGGCGGGTGACCGACGAAAACGCCCCGGTGACGTTCCTCAAGCCGGATCATCCGCTGCTGAAAGCGCCGAACGCCATCACGCAGGAGGATTTCGACGGGTGGGTTCAGGAGCGAGGGCTGTATTTCCCCTCCGAGTGGGATTCCGCCTATGAACCCCTCCTGTCCATGGCCGATCCCGGGGAGGAGCCCTTCGAAGGCGGCTTGCTGGTGGCCGACTACGGGGAGGGATCGTACATTTACACCAGCCTGGTCTGGTACCGCCAGATCCAAAGCCAGGTGCCCGGCGGATACCGGATGTTTGTCAACCTGATCAGCTATCCGCGGGTGCGGTGATCTCGGATGCAAAGGGAAAAACCCCGCCGATCCTGAAGTGCACCCCTTAAAGTAGACACAGGAAAACACCCCTGTGAAAATTACTTTAAGGGGTGATTTTCGTGGCAAGAAAAGGACAGAAATTCAAGACATATAGCTTTGAACTGAAAAAGAAGGCAGTGGAAATGAGGCTTCAGGGCATTCCCAAGGCAAAGATTGCTGAAGAGCTGGGGATTCAAGATGTGGGGCGATTAAAGATCTGGATGCGGAAATACCGGGAACAGGGCGATTTTGGGCTAATGGAGCACAGAGGGAGGCGGAAAGAGTACAAGGACCTGGAACGGGAAGTCAAAAGGCTGCG